>JAHFCA010000048.1:4414-9264 GCA_023249715.1 Elusimicrobiota bacterium | reverse complement strand
TTTGTAATAAGTGTCGAGTTATTCGCAGAAAAGGCGTGGTTTTGGTGGTTTGTACGGAACCGCGTCACAAACAACGGCAAGGATAATTTATGGCTAGAATTGCTGGAATAGATATTCCTAGAAATAAAAGAATAGAGATTGCATTAGGCTATGTGTATGGAGTTGGGCGGCCTTTGGCTCTTAAAATTTTGGAAGCAACCGGAATTCCCGTTGGAGTGCGTGTTCGGGAGTTGACCGATGCCGACGTCAATAAAATTAATAATTATCTCACTGGAAATATTAAAGTAGAAGGGGATTTACGTCGAGAAGTCCAACAAAATATTCGGCGTTTAATAGAAATTGGTGCGTATCAAGGGATGCGCCATCGAAGAAATCTTCCCGTGCATGGTCAAAGAACCCGCACGAATGCTCGCACCCGCAGAGGCAAGAGAAAGACGGTGGGCTCTAAACGAGCAGAAGAAAAGAAAGCAGCGCCCGCAGCTTAAAAAATTTAAAGTATAAGGGGAGTTGTTATGGCAGAAATTAAAAAAAACCCGGTAGTCTCCAGCGTTGCTAAGCGTAAAAAAGTTTGGCGAAATGTGGGAATCGCGAAGGCCTATATCCAATCTTCGTTTAACAATACCATTGTGACCATCACCGATGAAAAAGGCAATACCATTGCTTGGTCGAGTGCGGGGTCGTGCGGATTTAAGGGAACTAAAAAAGGAACTCCCTTTGCGGCTTCTGTAGCTGCTGAGGTGGTGGGAAAAAAAGCGATTGATGCCGGGATTAAACAAGTAACGGTTCAAGTTTCCGGACCTGGCTCAGGCAGAGAAACAGCAATTCGATCGTTACAGGCAAGCGGCTTAATTATTTTAACTATTCGAGATGTGACTCCCCTTCCTCACAACGGGTGTCGGCCTCCTAAACCACGGCGAGTATAAACATAAAGGAATAATCTCATGCGGTATATTGGACCAGTTTGCAAATTATGTCGTCGCGAAGGAATGAAGCTTTTTCTTAAAGGCGAAAAATGTTTTAACCATTGCATTTTAGAAAAACGGAAAGAAATTCCAGGCCAACATGGAAAGGGTTTCCGGATGAAAAAAATTTCCGAATATAATAAACGTTTGAGAGAAAAACAAAAATTAAAAAGATTGTTAAACGTTGGAGAACGCCCTTTCCGAAGATACTTTGCCTGGGCTTCTAAAAAGAAAGGGTTGACGGGAACTAATTTATTGGTCTTGTTAGAAACAAGATTAGATAATGTTGTCCATAGAGCGGGTTTTTCTCCTTCCAGAGTGGCGGCCCGGCAGATGGTCTTACATGGACATATTTTAGTCAATAGTAAAGAGGTGAATATTCCCTCCTATGCCTTAAAACCCGGAGACGTCGTTTCTTTAAAAGAGGCTTTCCGCAGTAATGTCTTTTTCAAAAAATGGTGGGAGCAAGCGAAAGCGTCGGCTCTCATCCCTTCTTGGCTAGAGTCTAATTTCGACCAATGGTCTGTCAAGGTTTTAAGCTGGCCTGCTAGAGAAGAAATTTCTTTCCCAGTGAATGACCAACTTATTGTAGAACTATATTCAAAATAATTTTTTGTTTGTTTAAGGAGGAATTGGATGAAGTTACATGACTTAGTATTGCCGGAAAAAATAGAGTTCGATAAAGAGGGAATCACTGAAACGTACGGTAAATTTGTTGCGGAACCCTATGAAAGAGGGTATGGACATACGGTCGGGAATTCTCTTCGCAGAATTTTGCTTTCTTCTTTAGAAGGAGCGAGTGTAACGGCTGTGCATATTCCCGGAGTTCCTCATGAATATTCCGTTATTGCAGGAGTGCGTGAAGATGTGATGGGGATTATTCTTAATTTAAAACAGCTCCGTTTTAAAGTGTATACCTCCGGAGCTCAAGTATTAAAATTAAATGCTTCCAGAAAAAGTGAAGTGACCGCAGGGGATTTTGAAGAAAATTCCAATGTGGAAATTGTCAATAAAGATTTAGTGATTGCCCATTTAAATCCTGGTGGCAAACTCAACTTGGAAATCGAGGTTTCCATGGGAAGAGGGTACCTCCCTGCCGAGAGAAACAAAAGGTCCGATCGGCCAGAGGGTTTTATTGCCACAGATGCGCTTTTTTCTCCGGTAAGAAAAGTTTACTATGAGGTGGAAAATGCTCGTGTGGGACAAATTACCGACTATGATCGTTTAGTTATGGAAGTTTGGACGGATGGGTCCATTGCGCCTTTGGATGCCATGGCCTATTCTGCTAAAATTCTGCGCGATAGTTTAACCGCCTTTATCCCGGTAGAAGAATCTCAGATTGCGCCTGCCGTGGTTTTGCCAAACGCCCAAAAAGAAAAAGAAGTTTCTGGAGATCTCCTGCATAAATCTATCTTAGAATTAAATTTATCGGTCAGAGCCACTAACTGTTTAAAAAACGCAAAACTAAATTCCCTAGGGGAACTTGTCCGTAAAACCGAGGATGAGCTGCTTTCTTATAAAAACTTTGGAAAGGTTTCCTTAATTGAAATTAAGGAAAAATTAAAAGAGATGGATCTTTCCTTAGGGATGAACATATAGGAAATTTATGAAGACTTTCGCGGGGAAAAAATTAGGTCGTAAGTCAGGGCACAGGCTTTCTTTGTTACGGCAATTGACCGAGGATCTTTTTTTAAACGAGAAAATAAAAACCACGGTTCCCAAAGCTAAGGAATTGGTTCGCGTGGCGCAAAAAGTTTTAACGCAGGCTAAGGCGCAAAATCTTTGCGCTAGAAGGCGGGTGGCCGCCATGGTGAGTCAGAAGAGCGTGCAGAAAAAAGTTTTTGATGTTTTAGTGCCGCGGTATCAAGCACGGTCCGGAGGGTACACTCAAATGTTTCTAGCCGGAAGACGTCTTGGAGATGCGGCGCCAGTAGCGATTGTTAGACTTATTCCGTAAATATTTTATACGATAGCCGGTAGGGCATGTTTAATTCACTTTTTGCACTTTTCTCTAACGATATGGGGATTGACCTAGGGACAGCGAATACCCTGGTCTATGTTAAGGGAAAAGGAATTATCCTCAGAGAACCTTCCGTTGTAGCCATTGATAGACAAACCCGTTCTTGTATTGCCATTGGAGTAGATGCCAAGAGAATGCTTGGAAAAACTCCTGCTAGCATTATAGCGGTGCGACCGTTAAGAAACGGGGTCATCGCCGATTTCGAAGTGACGCAGCAGATGATCCGCTACTTTATTAAAAAAGTTCATAATCGTAGATCCCTTTTACACCCACGTGTTGTCATTGGAATACCCTCTGGAATTACAGAGGTGGAACGGAGAGCGGTACGAGAATCGGCGGAACAGGCCGGGGCCCGAGAAGTATACCTCATTGAAGAACCCATGGCGGCTGCCATTGGAGCCAACCTCCCTATTAATGAACCTTATGGGAACATGATTGTTGACATCGGCGGTGGAACGACCGAAGTTGCGGTTATTTCTCTGAGTGATATGGTGGTCTCGAAATCCATTGATGTGGCGGGGGACGAAATGGATGAAGCGATTGTTCAATATTTTAGAAAGAAATATAACCTTTTGATTGGAGATATGACAGCGGAGGATGTGAAAATAAAAATTGGGTCTGTTTACCCGATGGGAGACAACCAATCGATGGAGGTAAAAGGGAGAGACCAAGTAACAGGTCTTCCTAAAACTATCACCATCACCTCGGCTGAAGTGAGACAATCTTTAACGGAAGTGATGAAGGCGATTTTAAATGTGATTAAAGAAACGTTGGAAGAGACTCCAGCGGAACTTTCGGCCGATTTGGTGGATCGAGGCATTGTGCTTGCCGGAGGGGGAGCCCTCATTAAAGGGATGGCAGATTTAATTGCAGAAGAAACAGAACTTCCAGTGAATTTAGCTTCGGAACCCCTTACTTGTGTGGCGATGGGCGCTGGAAAATATTTAGAAGAGATTGATACTATAAAATCTTCCAACCACAGAATGCGTTTATAATCCTTAAAGGTTTTTATGTTTAGGAGAGCCCCCAATAGAGATTCCCTCTCCTCGCCAGCTCCTACTCTAGTTGTCATTCTGCTGCTCTCCTTTTCTTTTCTATCGATGGTTTTTAAACTGCATCCCTTGGTTCAGGATTTGCGTAGTTTTTTATTTTACTGGTTTTCTCCTTCTATTCCACTCACCTTCTCTGCAAAAAAGAACCTGCTTCATTTTAATTCTAGACTTCATAATCTTATCGATATCGATCAAGAAAATTTGGCATTAAAAGAAAAAATGAGAGAAATTTCACTGATAGAATTCCAGCATAAAGAACTTTTGGCAGAAAATAATCGCTTACGAGAAATGCTGGATTTAAAAAAATCTGTATCCTTTAAAACAATTGGGGCCACAATCATTGCTCGAGAAAGTTCCAATTGGAATCATACCTTTACGATCGATAAGGGATCTGTGGAGGGCATTGTGAATAGAAGTCCTGTGTTGGGAATTGAGACATCGGAGAAGGACCCACCTCACGTTCAAAGCGGAGTGATCGGGAGAATTCACCAGTGTGGAGAGCATTCTAGCCAAGTTCTTCTCTTAACCGATCCATTGTCGAGTGTGGCTTGTTCTATTGTTCGCACGGGCGAACAAGGTTTATTACAAGGCGCTTCCAGCAATCTGCATTTGGAATATTTAGATCCGACTTCTAATGTGCAAATCGGAGATTGGGTTTTAACGAGTGGAATTGGAGGGGTATTCCCGCCCGGTTTAGGGGTGGGGAGGGTTCAAGAAACAGGGGTGACTCCTTCGGGTTTTAGGAAAGCGGTGGTGCAGCCTTTAGTAAAATTGAATCGGCTCAGGGAAGTTTTAGTGATAGTTCCATAATGTTAA
>JAHFCA010000048.1:0-4404 GCA_023249715.1 Elusimicrobiota bacterium | reverse complement strand
CACTTTTTTATTTTGTTTTGGACTAGACTTAATCACTCAAGATTTTTTTTCTGTCTTTGGCCTTTCTCCTAGGGTCTTACTGGTATCAACATTTTTTTTTGCTATAAAAGAAGGCCCTCTTACCGGAGAATGTTTAGGTTTTTTATGGGGGTTGCTTTTAGATTTGTCCGGTTTGTCTCTTTTTGGATCTCAGACATTTTTATTAACCGCCATAGGCTATAGCGCTGGAATTTTAAGAGGGAAAATTGATGAGACGATCCTCCTGGCTCAGATGAGTTTAATTTGGGGCGCCTCTTGTTTTTATATTCTGGGATTATTTTTGTTAGAAGCGCTATTGGGAGGACAGCCGGGGCGCTTCTTGGTTTGGAATTCCTTATTAGAACCTTTTGTAGCGGGGGCAACGGCTCCCATCTTTTATTTTATTTTAAATCGTTGGTATCGGTTAAGGCATGAACGGATCTAAGAGTCAAGATTTGGCAGTGCGTTTAAAAGTTATCCTCTATAGTATTCTGGGTTGTTTTGTTTTTCTCTTGGGGCGGCTTTTCTTTTTACAAATTATTCGGGGAGATAATCTTAAAAAAATTGCAGAATCAAATCGAACAACGCTTTTTTATCAAAGAGCTCCTCGAGGACTTATTTATGATAGAGATGGTAAAACCCTGGCCGATAATCAGCCGGGGTTTGTGGTGTTTTTTACCCCGCTGGGGTTTAAGGGACAAGAATTAGAAAGAATGGCTCGCACCTTGGCCGCTATTTTAGGGGATAAAGAAGATGTTCTACTAAAACGGTTGCAAACTGCTGTTAAGAATTCTTCTTTGGTAAGGTTGGTGGATAGGGCTCCCAAGGAAATAGCCTTTCAACTTTTGGAAAACCAAACAGATTTACCGGGAATTTCTGTCGATACTGAAATGCACCGCAGATATCCCGAAAGAAATTTAAGCGCCCACCTGTTGGGATATTTAGGAAAGATAAGTCCGGAGGAGTTGGCAAAACTTTCCAGGACTTCTTCCCGAAAAGATACGTGGATTGGAAAATCGGGTTTAGAAAAAAATTATGATCTCGTGCTCCATGGAGAAGATGGGGGCATGAAAATGGAAGTGGATGCTCGCGGCCATGCCTTAAGGGTATTAGAACATAGAGATCCGTTACCGGGTCTGGCGCTCACAACGACCATTGATTTGGGAATTCAGAGAGTGGCCGAAGCAGCGCTTTTAGAAACCAATCATGCCGGAGCTTTATGCGTTATTCAACCTCAAACGGGAGAAATCTTGGCGTTAGCTTCTAACCCCTCCTATGATCCGAACCTCTTTATGAATTATGGGAGAGAAAAAAAAGAAGAAGGAGTTTCTGTGGGAGAACTCATGACGAATCCCAATTTGCCCCTCTTTAATCGAGCGATACAAGCCGCCTACGCTCCGGGATCTGTTTTTAAAATATTGGTTCTGCTGGCGGCCATGGAATATAAGAAAGAGGCGATTAAAGATAAGGAATTTTGTCCGGGCTACTATTGGTTAGAGGGGACGGTGCCAAAAAAATTTCTATGTTGGAAAAAGGAAGGTCATAAAGAAGTCCATTGGATGGATGCGCTTACGTATTCTTGTAACGTTTATTTTTATAAACTGGGTATAAAACTGGGACCGGACACGCTGGAATCTTTGGCAAAACAATTTGGTTTGGGGCAAACGACAGGGATTGAGCTCTTGGGAGAACGCAAAGGGTTTGTTCCCGGCCGCGCGATGTTTAAAAATGGAAAGCGGAGATGGTACGAGGGGGATACCGTCAATATGGCGATTGGTCAAGGAACCTTATTGGTGACTCCTCTGCAAATGGCTCAATTTATGAGTATTGTCGCAAATCATGGAAAAATTTTTAGACCCCATATCATAAAAAACATAAAAAAACCGGACGGAGAATTAGTAAGATCTATGGAACCAGAATTAATAGGAGAGGTTTCTCTTAAACCAGAGACGTGGCTTTCGGTAGAGGCAGCGCTCCTGCAGGTGGTCACTCGAGGAACCGGAGGAGCCTCTGCCATTGCCGGAGTAAAAATTGCGGGAAAAACTGGGACCGTGCAAAACCCGCAAGGTCCCGATCACGCTTGGTTTGTAGCCTATGCGCCGGTGGAGAATCCTCAAATCGCTTTGGCGGTGTTTGTGGAACATGGAGGAAAGGGTTCCCTTTATAGCGCCCAAATTGCGCAAAAAATATTTAGAACAGCGTTAAAAGTGAATGGCTAAATTTTTAAGTCCGTATCAGTTTATGGAGTCGGGAAAGAAACTTTCAGCGAGGGCCCGCTTTTTTAAATATTTAGATTGGAAACTATTTCTAGATGTTTTTTTACTGTGCGCTTTTGGATTTTTAATGATCGCTTCTGCTACTTTGCAAAAAGGGGGAGCAGAACTTTTAGTGGGGAAACAATTGGCGGCTTTTGTCATTGGGTTTGGCTTTTTAGTGTTCTTAGCTCTTATCAATTATCAAATTTTTGATTCCCAATGGAAAATTATTTTAGGAACTTCTTTAAGCTTGCTTTTATTGGTGCTTGTGATCGGGCAAGTCTCTCGGGGTTCTAAATCTTGGTTTAATTTGGGAGTTCTCTCGTTTCAGCCCGCGGAGTTATCTAAAGTATTGTGTACGTTGGTATTGGCAAGCTGGTGTTCCAAAAAAGAACGATCTTTAGAAAATATAAGAGATTTGGGGGTTCCTCTTCTTATTATATTCGCTCATGTGTTTTTAATTTTGTTGCAACCGGATTTTGGTTCTACGTTAGTTTATTTTCCTGTCTTAATCAGTATTTTATTTGTGGCGGGAGTTCCGCTGATTTATTTATATGCCCTACTTTTTTTGGGCGCGCTTGCCGCGGGAGTGGTCTTAACCCATACTTTTATTTCTTTATCTCCGTTTTCTCCATCGGACGGATCGGCGGTTGCATTTTTTTATAATAGCATGAATTTTGGAAAAGAATTTATTTGGGTTCAATGTGGCGCTGGGCTTTTTATTTGGTTCTTAGCATATATATTCAGAGGCTTAAAATTAAAAATTCCACTCCTCTATTTTTTAGTCGCTCATATTCTTTTTATGGTGGCCTGGTCGACTGGAACTCTCTTTGTGCAGGCCATGAAACCGTATCAGGAAAGACGGCTGCTGGTGTTTTTTAATCCGGATTTAGATCCGATGGGAGCGGGATATCACGTAATCCAATCGGTGATTGCTTTGGGATCGGGAAAAATTTTTGGAAAGGGCCTTTTCTCTGGAACGCAGGGAAGGTTGGGTTTCTTGCCTGAACAACATACAGATTTTATTTATTCCGTATTAGGAGAAGAGTTAGGATTTTTGGGAAGCGCGTGTGTGCTTTTATTGTACGGCATCCTTATCTGGAGATGCTTCGCGATCGCCATGGATTCCAGAGATCGGTTTGGATCTTTGGTGGCGGTAGGGATTGGGATGAGTTTTTCATTTTATATCCTTCTTAATCTAGCGATGTCCATGGGAATCGCTCCTGTAACAGGACTGCCGTTGCCTTTTATTTCTTATGGCGGCTCTTCTCTTATTTCTTCTTTAATCTCGGTCGGAATTTTACTTTCTATTTGTGTTCGGCGGTTTACGTATACAGGATGATGATAGAATATTTTGACTACGAATTATTGTTCCCGTTTATAAAGAGGCCCAGCCGCTATATTGGGGGGGAATGGAATTCTATTCAAAAAGATAAAAATTTTAGAGAGAATTCGGTGGGAGTTTGTCTCATATTTCCGGACCTCTATGAAGTAGGTTTGGCCAATGGCGGGATTGAAATTTTATATGGAGGGATTAATAG
The DNA here is from genome assembly GCA_023249715.1 of Elusimicrobiota bacterium. GTDB lineage: Bacteria > Elusimicrobiota > Elusimicrobia > 2-02-FULL-39-32 > 2-02-FULL-39-32 > JAHFCA01. The sequence goes on along the minus strand of JAHFCA010000048.1, from coordinate 590 downwards.
CAGGTCGGATGCTTATGCGGAAAGAGCCTACGTGGCAGATTTGGATTTTGCCTCTCTTTTAAGGCAAAAAAATCAGTCCCTATTTTCTCTGGAAAGTCGTACTCCTCTGGCGCGTTTTGACATTCTTGGAGTTTCCCTGCCGTATGAGCTCTGTTATAACAACATTTTAGAAGTACTTTCACTTTCCGGGATTCCGTTTTGTTCTAAAGACCGCGGCGAGGAATATCCCCTGATTATTGGAGGAGGTCCTTGCGCTGTAAACCCCGAGCCTCTTGCCGATTTTTTTGACGCCATTGTCTTAGGAGACGGAGAAGATATTATTGGAGAGATTATTGAAAAAGTAAAAGAATATAAAAAATCTTCTAAAACAAAAAAAGATCTTTTAGAAAGTCTCTTAGAAATTAAAGGACTTTATATTCCCGCATTTTATGATGTTTTATACCATGAAAATGGAACGATTCAAGCGGTTCAACCCACGCATCCCATGGCTCCCAAACGGGTTTTATACCGTCAGCGGGATATACGTTTATTGATTGACGGGGATTTTTCTTTCCCTACGCGCCCGATTGTTCCTTACATGCAATCGGTTC
>JAHFCA010000180.1 GCA_023249715.1 Elusimicrobiota bacterium | reverse complement strand
CGGTATAGATAACCTGTTTTCCTTCAATCAACTCTTTTACTAAAAGAATATAGGTGCGATATCCAATCACTACTTCAGCTTCGCCAATCGCCTCTTTGGCTCGGAATGTAAGATGATCATGATCCCCTGGACCAAACCCCACCAAAAAGAGCTTCCCTTTTTTCTTTGTCTCTTCCATAGTCCTCTCCATTAATTCTAAATAAAAAACTCTGTAATTCCTTTAAAAATATCCCAACCCGCTTCTTGTATCCGGGATAAATGTAATTTGATGGCATCTTTTGTAACTCTTCCCAAATATTGTCCATCATAGGCACGATTAATTTTGTAATTACCAACCTCTTCCACACAATCTAATTCTAAATTCAATGTGGATAAAAATTTAGAAAATTGCTCCATTTGATCGCTTCCCAAGACAAATTTCTCTTTAGGATGAAATGCAACCATGGGAATCTCCATTGCTCCCATATATAAGGTAACCCGAGTAGTCCCTAGATCAAACTTCATCGCCCCTTTTTCCTGGTACTGTGGCAGGGCTTGCCAAATATTTTCTAATGAATTCATAATCTTAAAATTAATTCTTGCCACAGCCAAAGTCGCCATGGCCCCTTTAGTTTTTTGAATAACTAACTGGTCTGTTTTTGCAGTGAGCATGGCTGCGGGTTCACTCACTCCTGGGATTTTTAAGTATTTCATTACCATTTCAGATGGATTGGGAAGAATATCTTTTAATTGAACAAGCTCTTCCCGCGTATAACAAACGAGTTCCCATCCATGCCTTTGGCAAAAAGAGAGCAGACCCGCTTCTCGGTTTTTTAAATCAACGGTAGAAACATTCTTAATAGAACGAACACTCAACCCATTGTCACTAAAGGTCACATGCAGAAGAGTATCCAGCTGCTCTTGGGCTACCCCTTTATCGCATCCCATCCCAATCGCTAAACTCTTAGGACGATAGAGAACAGATTTTTTTAACAATTCCCTATACTGCTCCCCTATAATTTTATCTGTTATAATAAGAGCCGCTTTACACTCAGACTTAGCCAATTCTTCTAAGGAACTAAAGAATTTAAAATTTTTAGGGAGTGGGACATCCCGCTTCCACCAATTTTTTTCTCCCGCATCCTGATATATTCCCACCAACTCTTCGTTAACCACAGAAGCGCTTACTTTGGTAATATTTTCGTCTAGTTCCGTAGTCCATCCCAACTCTCTTCCCAAAATATCCACGGGAATCGTTTTCCCCACATCGGAAGCAGTAGTGATCACCGGTGTCGCTCCCAAAATTTTAGCCACATCTTCCGTAAGCGCATTCGCTCCACCCACATGGCCCGAAAGCACGCTGATGGCAAAATTAGCCTTATCATCTACCACAATTACAGCTGGATCCGTATGCTTATCTTTTAAATAAGGAGCTATCGTACGGATTACCGCTCCTAGAGAAACAACATAAATAAGCGCCTCATATTGATTAAAAATTTCACGTGTTAAATTTTTAATGGGAACTTCAAAAAAGTTCGGAACAATAGAAACTTCTTCTTTGAATTTAGCCGAAAGAAAAAACTGGCTTCCCGGTAAACTCTTCTGCAATTTTTCACCCAACTTAGCTCCATGTTTTGTAATGGCAATAATCGCTATTTTATCCATAATTAACTCCTAGTTATCTCCATGCTGTAAGAACCCAAATAGGGTTCAACGCCGCAAAACGGGTAATATCTAATATCGGTTGGCTCCGCGAAACCTGTAACAAAGTAGCCTCTGATTTAAACCCTAATTTTTTAAAAGCCTCCCAAGCTTCCAACAAATTTTCAATGGTAATGACATTCACAATAATTCGGCCGCTCTTTTTAAGGCGCTTCGAACAGATTTCTAATATTTCAAACATATTTCCGGAAGAGCCTCCAATAAATACAGCATCCGGATCATCTGGAATAGTGTTCAGAGCTTCCGGAGCCAAGCCATGAATTGCAGAAACATTCAAAGTATTAAATTTACTGATATTTTTTTGAATTAAGCCATAATCCTCCAGATTTTTTTCAACCGCATAGATTTTTCCTTCTTTTGCGATCAGGGCGCATTCTATAGAAACCGACCCAGATCCAGCGCCAATATCCCAAACCACACTCTCTTTATATATATTCATTTTAGAAAGAGAGATAACTCTTACCTCTTGCTTGGTAATAAGACCTTTTTCTGGAAACCTCTGAAAAAACTCCCGATCCGGAATTCCTATAGTCCAACCTTTGGCTGAAATATGGGAAAGAGATTTATCTTGGGATTTTTCTTCCCTATTTTTAATTAATATAACCACATTTAAATTCGAGTAAGATTTTTTAGAAACAGTTTCTAAATTTCCAAAACTTATTTTCTCTCCTTCCCCTTCTAAATTCTCACAAACGTACATTGAGTAATCGGAAAAGCCTCTCTTTAAAAGTGCCTGAGCAATTACTTCTGGCCGGTTGGTTTCATCTGTAAAAATCCCAATCTTTTTAGGTTCTTCCCGTTCTAAAATCTGAAAGAGATCTTCTATTGGTTTCGCATGGAGACTAACTAATTTAGCATCTTCCCAACTTTCCTTAGCCTTGGAGAAAGCTATCTGCATAGCGCTTATATAAGGAAGGAGCTCCACTTTTTCTTTAGGTACCTTATTTAAGATATATTTACCAATACCATAGAAAAGGGGATCACCAGAGGCGAGAACCACCATTCTCTTTTTTCCTAAATCGGTCCCAATTCTATTCGCCACTTCCTTTAAGTTAGATTTAACGACCACCTTCTCCCCTTTTGTGTTTGAAAAAAATTCTAAATGGCGTTCACCACCAAACAACAGATCTGCAGTTTCAATTAGAGAAAGCGCTTTAGGACTACAACTCTCAGAACCATTATCTCCTATTCCTATAATATAGACTTTATCTTTCCCGTTTAGTTCCATGCGGTCCCCTTTTTAATTTCGCAGCGACCCAAAATATTTCCGTCAAAATCAGTTAACAGTGTTTGAAGAGTAATTTTCCCTTCAACGTTTTTATAACAGACTTCACACACCCTCCTGGCGATTCTTTCCCAAAACATATCTAAATTCGATTTAGCTACAATTTCTTGAACATGGCGAGCGGTATTGGCGCGGGCTATCTCTTCTATTATATGGGAGGAGGCTCCGCACTCTTTAGCGATCTCAGCCAAAAAACCCATATCCACTTGGCTTCCAGCCACATGGGTTTGCATTTTTCCCTTTGCGA
>JAHFCA010000179.1 GCA_023249715.1 Elusimicrobiota bacterium | reverse complement strand
AAAACGCATGGAGAAAAACCCTCTCCGGGCTTTGGATTGTAAAGTGGATCGGGAAAAGTTGTCGAGCGCTCCCCACTCTTTAGACAGTTTGTGCGCTCCTTGTTTAGAGCATCAGGAGCAGGTGCTTGGGTTATTAAAAGAAACCGATATCCCTCATCGAGTCGTTCCCCAGTTAGTGCGTGGGCTGGACTATTATACGCGTACGGTATTCGAGGTGTATGCGGTGGGGAAAACCGGCTCTCAAGACGCTTTGGCGGCCGGAGGCAGATATGATCGTTTAGTAGAGGAACTGGGAGGGAACAAAGTTCCCGCTGTAGGGTTTGCTTTGGGAGTGGGAAGATTATTGAATTTAATTTCTTCTCCTATAGAGGGCGCAAAAAGAAACGGAGCTTTTATGATTCCTCTTGGCAAATTAGCCGAGAAAAAAGCGTTTCAGGTTTTAAATGAGCTTCGCCAAAAAGGGGTTCCCGCTCAAGCCGTTTTTAACGGGCAGAGTTTAAAATCCCAGATGCGGTTGGCCGATTCCCTTTTATGCCGGTATTGTTTAATTTTAGGGGAAGACGAGTTAAAAGAGAATTCAATTATGGTAAAAGATTTGGAACTTCAGTCTCAGAAAAAAGTTTTATTAAAGGATCTTTTTACGGCGCTTTCATGAAAAAGAAAATTTATTTTGATAATAACGCCACGACCCCTCTGCACCCGGAAGTGGCCAAGGCGATGCTGCCTTATTTAGATGCGAGCAAAGAACTTTATGGGAATCCTTCCAGCGTTCATATGTTGGGGCAGGAAACAAGAAAAGCGGTGGAGGAAGCCCGCGCCCATGTGGCCGAGCTTATTGAGGCGCATCCCGATGAAATTATCTTTACATCCTGTGGTTCGGAATCGGACACCACGGCCATTAAAGGGGTTGCCTTTCAAGCTAAAGAAAGGAAAAAGGGAAACCACATCATTACGACTTCTATAGAACACGATACTGTTTTGTTCTGCTGTGATTATTTGCACCGATTGGGATGGGACGTCACTTTTTTGCCGGTAACTCCTTTAGGCATCGTAGATCCGGAAGACGTTAAAAAAGCGATTCGCCCCGAAACTATCTTAGTAACGATTATGCATGCCAATAATGAAATTGGCACTATTCAACCCATTGCCGAAATTGGAAAAATTTGCAAAGAAAATGGAGTTCCCTTTCATACCGATGCGATCCAGACCGTGGGAAAAATTCCAACGCATGTGAATGATTTGGGAGTAGATTTACTTTCCCTTTCCGGGCACAAACTGTATGGTCCTAAAGGGGTGGGAGCGCTCTATATCCGGAAGGGGACACGCCTCCATCCTCTTTTCCATGGACATCATGAAAGAAATCGTAGAGCCGGAACAGAAAATGTAATGGGGATTGTGGGGTTGGGAGCGGCCTGCCAACTCGCCAAAAAAAATATGAAGGAGGAGTCGGCCAAAGTGGTTCAATTGCGCGATAGTTTGGAACAGGGAATATTGGAAAAAGTTTCCGCAGTCCATTTAAATGGCGATAAAAAGAATAGAATTCCCGGCACCAGCAATTTTAGTTTTGGGTATGTAGAAGGAGAGGGCTGCGTTGTGATGTTGGATTTAGAAGGGATTGCCGTTTCTACCGGGTCGGCCTGCGCTTCGGGTTCTACAAAAGCATCCCATGTGCTCCGAGCTATTGGAGTGCCTGGCAATTTAGCGCAGGGAGCGGTGCGCTTTTCTTTGGGTCAGTTTAATACAAAAGAGGAGGTCCTGGCCTCTCTAGAAGTAATTCCTAAAGTAATATCCCGCCTAAGATCTCTTTCTCCCCTCTGGGCAGACCATGTCGCCGGCGTAGAGACAAGAGTAACTCCTCCTACCACAAAATAAATAGTATCATCTATCGTTTATGAGCACAGTTCCCCAAATGGGTTCCATTAGAAAGTGGACTCTCTTTACCTATGTACTCCTATTTCTTCTGATTACTTTTGGAAGTAAGTTTCTTTATTTAATTACGGACTATTTTTGGTTTCAAGAAGTTGGGTTTGCGGCTCGATTCACCAAAGTGCTCTGGACCCAATTGGGGCTGGGGCTTTCTTCTGTTCTCCTCGCCGCCGGAGTCCTCTTGTTAAATTTATGGGTCACTAAACGTATTAGCAAGAAACCCTTTGTTATTATAGAGCCCGGAGCGCCTGTAACTTCGCCTTTTCCGTTGCCCCAATTTTCGGAACTGCGGCGAATTTTGTTCCCTATTCTAGCGCTCGCTATTCTTGCCATCTGTTTATTTTTTGGCAATTGGGCTTCGAACCAGTGGGAAAGTTTTCTTAAATTTTTAAACGGAGTCCCTTTTGGGCTCGAAGATCCCCTCTTTAAGAAAGATATCGGCTTTTATGTCTTTACGGTGCCTTTCTATAAATTTTTATACCGGTTTTTTTCTCTGCTCCTGTTCTTTTCTTTCCTGATGGCTCTGGCGCTTTACATTGTTCATGGGCGCATTTTTATGGCGCCGCGTGGAATTAAAATAGCAGATGATTCTAAACTGCATTTAGTGATTCTCTTAGGGGGTCTCTCTTTGGCAGCCGCGGTTCATTTCCAATTTAAAGCTTACGATTTACTGAATCTCCAGAGAAGTTTAGCCCCCGGGGCCGGTTTTGCCGACGTAAATGTGTATCTCCCTAGCTTGAAGGCGCTCCGTTATGTGGCGGTTCTCTCCGCGCTCCTCTTTTGGATTTCTCCCTGGTTTAAAAATTGGACTCTTATTTGGGCGGCGTTGGCGCTTTTGGTGGGAGGCAGTTTTTTGGCGCGCGGATACGCTTCCGTCGTTCAAAAATTCCAAGTGGCGCCTAACGAAATTAGCAAAGAAACACCCTTTTTAAATTTAGCCATTCAATACACCCGCAACGCTTATGGCTTAACGCAAGTTCAAGAGTTGGAGTTCAACCCGCAGGAAAATTTAACGCTCTCAAAAATAAGAAAAAATGATATTACCATTCAAAATGTTCGGTTGTGGGAACATAAACCGCTGCTCACCTCTTATGGACAATTGCAGGAAATTCGCACCTATTACGATTTCTTAGATGCTGATAACGACCGCTATTTTATAGACGGAAAATATCGGCAAGTCATGATTTCCGCGCGGGAGTTGGTGCCAGAAAGTTTGCCTTCTCGCATTTGGATTAATGAACATTTAACCTACACGCACGGCTATGGCGTTTGTTTAGGACCCGTCAATAGAATTTCTCCCGAAGGGTTGCCGGAATTTTTTATTAAAGATTTGCC
>JAHFCA010000047.1 GCA_023249715.1 Elusimicrobiota bacterium | reverse complement strand
TAAGAATTATTTCCGCGACTTCTCTCAAGACTCCAACTCCTGCGCCCGTTTTGGTTCTATAGTGGCAAATCTTTTTAAGCTCCGGCGCGGACTCGGGAGGACATATAGAAAACCCCACGTGGGTTAAACAAGTTAAATCTACTAAATCATCTCCAATATAGGCAATTTCTTCCGGCTTAATTTTAAGCTCCCGAGCGTAGTCTTGGAGAGCTTTCCATTTATTGTCACAGCCTTGAACCAGAAAATCAATCCCCAGCTCTTTAGCTCTTACTTGGACCTGGCGAGATTTTCGCGCTGTAATCCAGACGAGTTTTAAGGGGTGCCTTGAATTTTTTAATAAGGCAAAACCCATTCTATCTTTTACGCTCCAAATTTTAACTTCTTCTCCAGAATTTAAAATAATAATTTCTCCTCTGGTTAAAACCCCATCAATATCCATGGCGAGGAGTTTAATTTTTTTAGCTCTACGCAGCAGGGAGGAGCTCATACAATGCCTTCCGCCAAAAGATCTCTCTCATCTAAGATTCCAACAGAATGGCCTTGGGGGTCTACTACCGGCAAGTTATCGAATTTTTTTTCTCGAATTAAATTAAGAGCTTCGTGTAAACTTTTTTGGGGAGAGATAGTCGTGGGATTTTGAGTCATTATTTCTCGAAGGGGCCGGTCTAAGAGCGCGGCGTCGTCTTGCAGGCAGCGCCTTAAATCGCCATCCGTAAAAAAGCCCACTAATTTATTGTTTTTATCGACTACATTGGTAGCTCCTAGACGGGTGCGGCTCATCTCTATGAGCGCGTCTTTTACGAGAGCGTCCATCGGAACTTTGGGATTATCTTTTTCTCGGCGCATGAGATCTTGAACCGTTAAAGTGAGTTTTTTTCCTAAGTTTCCTCCGGGATGGAGTTTAACAAAATCGCTGGCCTTAAACCCTTTAAGGCGCATTAGCGCGATAGCGATCGCATCGCCCAAAGCCAGCATCGCCGTCGTGGAAGCGGTGGGAGTTAAATTCAGGGGACACGCTTCTTTTCTTACTTTTGAAATAATCGTATAGCGGCTGAGTTTAGCTAAACGAGATTTTTTTTCGGACGTGAGTGCCACAATCAAGAGATTTCTTTCTTTTAAGAGCGGGACAATCTTTTTAATTTCTTCTGTTTCCCCCGAACTCGAGAGGACAAGAACGCCGTCCAAAGAGCGAATCATTCCCAAATCTCCATGCAGGCCTTCGGTCGGATGAAAAAAGAAGGAGGGAGTTCCCGTAGAGGAAAGCGTGGCGGATATTTTGCGGGCGATCAGGCCGGACTTCCCAATTCCCATGACCACCACTTGCCCCCCCTGCTCTGTAATTTTAGATAAGGCTTGGACAGCCTTTTCGAACTGACCATCTAAATTAGAAATTTGGTCTTTTACGGCTGCCGCTTCTAAATGCAACACCTCTTTTGCGATCTCTAAAGGGCGCACTAAGTTCATGGGTGCATTGCTCCCGCTTTTTTTAGCCAGGGAGTGACTTCCGGAGGAAGTTCTCTGAGATAGGGTTTTAAAAGACTATTAAGAAAAAAATAAAGAAGGATTAAACCCACATAAATCATTCCCAACGTTTTGGCATGCCATTTCCAAGTGGGAGACCAAATGGGAGAAAGGAGTAAAGGCTTTCCGCATTTTTTACAATTTTTTGACGCGTCTTTATTTTCTGTGTTACAGACGTTACAACGCATTATTTTTTTACCGTTTTATCAATGGCTAACAGCGATTGTAAAAGTTTTTTTAAGTTTTTAAGTTTTACGCTGTTAGGGCCGTCGGAAAGGGCATGGTCGGGATCGGGATGCACTTCCATAAAGAGGGCGGCAATGCCAATGGCGGTAGCCGCTTTAGCGAGGGGTTCGACAAATTCTCTTTGTCCTCCGGAAGCATTGCCGGATTTCCCCGGCAGTTGAACAGAGTGCGTGGCATCAAAGACGACAGGGAACCCCGACCGCTTCATAATTTCTAACCCCCGCATATCCACGACTAAATTATTGTAGCCAAAAGAGGTGCCTCGTTCCGTTAAGAGAATATTTTTGTTTCCGCAATCTAGAATTTTCTTTATGATGTTCGACATTTCCCAAGGAGATAAAAATTGACCTTTTTTTATATTGACCGTTTTTCCAGTTTGGGCGCAGGCTCGCACTAAATCGGTCTGGCGGCATAAAAAAGCGGGGATCTGTAACACATCTGCAACTCGAGAGACTGCTGCGACATCGTTTATTTCATGCACGTCGGTAAGAACGGGAAGATCGTATTTTTTTTTGACTTCCTCCAGTAACCGTAAGCCTTCTTTTAAGCCGAATCCGCGATAGGTGGAATGAGAGGTGCGGTTGGCTTTATCGTAAGAACACTTAAATATAAATTTAAGGCCGAGGGATTGAGTTAAACGTTTTAGCGAGGCCGCCATAAACAGGAGGTGCTCTTCCGATTCCATGACACAAGGGCCCGCAATCAGAGTGAGGGGACCTTGGTTATTTAAAGTAACGGTTCCTATCTGAACTTTTTTTGGAATTAGTTTTTTATTTTTCATAGTGGAGGGCCGCTTTTACAAATTCTCTAAAGAGAGGATGCGGGCGCAGCGGTCTCGATTTTAATTCCGGATGAAACTGAACGCCGACAAACCACGGGTGGTTTTTAATTTCCACAATTTCGGCCAGTTTTTTTGGCGTATATTCTCCGGAAATTTGGAGCCCCTGTGCCTCTAAAATTTTGCGATAGCGATTGTTTAATTCGTAGCGGTGGCGGTGCCGTTCCCCGATTTCTGATTGTTTATAGGCATGATAGGCGACACTGTTTTTTTGGATCTTACAGGGAAAAACTCCCAAACGCATCGTGCCTCCCATTTTTTTTACATGCTTTTGTTCCGGTAAAAAATCGATGACCGGATAGTTCGTTTTAGAATTAAACTCCGTAGAATGGGCTCCCGTAAGGTTACAGACGTTCCGGGCATAGTCGATGACGGCGCATTGCATGCCCAAACAAATGCCTAAGAACGGAATTTTATTTTCTCGGGCATAACTCACGACGGAAATTTTAGCTTCGATGCCTCTGTCCCCAAAGCCGCCGGGAACAAGGATTCCGGAAACATTTTTAAGGCGCTCCCAAAGGTCGGGGAGCGTGACATCGATATATTCAATTTGGACTAAAGTTTCATGTGCAATCCCGCCATGAATGAGAGCTTCGATTAAAGATTTATAACTATCCTTGAGTTCCATGTACTTCCCGGCGATCGCGATTTGGACTGTATTTTTTGGGAACTTAATTTTTTGCACCATGCTTCTCCAGCTGTCCCACCGTTTTGTTTTCTTTTTGGGTTTTAACTTGAGTGTGGAGAGAACAATTTTATCGAGAGCCTGGTCTACAAATGTGAGAGGGACTTCATAAATCGTGGAAACATCGGGGGCCGCTATAATATTTTGAACGGGGACGTTGCAAAAGAGGGCTACTTTTTCTCTTAAATCTAAGTCCAGAGATTTTTCCGTGCGGCAGACCAGAACGTTTGGTTCGATGCCTATTTCCCGCAGCTTGCCCACGGAATGTTGCGTGGGTTTTGTTTTAAGTTCATCGGAGGATTTGAGGTAGGGGATGAGGGTTACATGCACATAAAAAACATTTTCGATGCCATGGTCAATTTTCATTTGGCGGATCGCTTCCAAGAAGGGCAGGGACTCTATATCTCCCACGGTACCGCCAACTTCTGTAATGACAACCTCTTTTCCTTGTCCCACCTTTCTTATTCTGTCTTTAATGGCATTGGTAATATGAGGAATAACTTGGACTGTCTTTCCAAGATAGTGGCCTTGTCTTTCTTGGGTAATCACTTCTTCATAAATTTGCCCTGTGGTGACATTATTAATCTTGCGCATGTCTTGCCCGAGAAAACGTTCGTAGTGGCCAAGATCTAAATCGGTTTCGGCGCCGTCTTCCGTAACAAAAACTTCTCCATGCTGGTACGGGTTCATGGTGCCGGGATCCACATTGATATACGGATCTAATTTTAACATGCTGACGTGTAACCCGTGTTCTATAAGACAACGGCCGAGAGCGCTCGAAGTCACTCCTTTTCCTAAAGACGAAACGACACCTCCCGTAACAAAGATGAATTTACATTTCAATTTTTTAAATTCCTCCGTCTCACTAATTTTTTTACTCTTTCTAAATCTTCCTTAGTGTCAACCCCTATGGATTTTTGGGCTACCTTTACGACTCGGATGCGAATGCCATGTTCTAACGCTCGCAGCTGTTCCAAGGATTCGGTTTTTTCTAAAACCGTTTGTTTCCACTTGGTGAATTTTAGTAAAAAATCTTTTCGGTAAGCGTACAGTCCGCAATGTTGTAACAGAGGACCGTCTCCGGACCCATTTCTATAATAGGGAATAGAACTTCTGGAAAAATAGAGAGCATTTTCAAAATGATCGATCACTACTTTAACGATGTTTGGAGATGCGTTGTCTCCGCTCTTAATCGGTGTGGCTGCCGTGGCCATTAAGAGGCGTTTATCTCGTTGCAAGGGGTGAATGACGGCATCGATGGTTTTAGGAGAAATGAGCGGTTCGTCTCCCTGAATGTTTACGATAATATCGGCTACCATTCTCTTAGAAACTTCTGCGACGCGGTCCGTTCCGGACTGCAATTTTTTGGAGGTGAGCATTGCTTCTCCGCCAAAGTTCCAGACCGCCCGCATAATGCGCACATCTTCCGTAGCCACAATAATTCTTTCTAAATAACGGGATTTTGTGGCCGCTTCATAGACCCATTGGATAACAGGTTTTCCATGCAAACTTGCTAAAGGTTTTCCAGGAAACCGCGTGGAACCATAACGGGCTGGAATCACTCCAATAATTTTCATAGAGTGGATCTAAGCGCCTTTTTAAGTTCCTGTGGCGAGATCGTCGCTGTTCCCAGTTTTCCCACCACAATTCCCGCGGCAAAATTGGCTAAAGTGGCCGCTTCTAGAAGAGTAGCGCCGCAGGCTAGAGATAAAGTGAGTACCGCAATCACGGTATCTCCGGCTCCCGTAACGTCATAAACTTCTTTTGCTTTTGCCGGAATATGCGTGGAGCTATTTTTTTCAAATAAAGTCATCCCTTCTTCCCCTTGAGTTATTAAAACGGATGTACACTTTAAACGTTTTAAAATATCTTTTCCGATTTTTTGGATTCCATCTTGAGGTTTCATGCGGACGATACGCATGCCTCCCAGGGCTTCTAAGGTATTGGGAGTGATGCAGGTTACATTTTTATAAGAGAGAAAATGTTCGACTTTAGGATCTACGCAAATGGGTTTTCTAAGACGGTTCGCCAGGGGAATGGTCCCGTTGAGAAGCCTTTTTGTAATGACCCCTTTTCCATAGTCCGAAAGGACAATGGCGTCCACTTGGGGAACTAAATTTTTAATTTTGGAAAGTAAACTTTCTTCTATGGAATGAGATAGAGGAGAGTCGTTTTCGCGATCGTAACGAACCACTTGCTGGTGTTCCGCAATCACGCGGACTTTTAATGTGGTAGAACGGTCCCTATCTCTGACTACTTGAGTTGAATCGATTCCTTGATTTTTAAACCGTTCCATCAAATGGTCTCCCACGATATCCTGTCCAATCACTCCTAAGGCAACCACATTTGCTTCTAAACTACAAAGATTCATTAATACGTTGCCGGACCCTCCCGCTAAATCTACTTCTTCTTTTACTTTAACAACGGGGACAGGAGCTTCCGGAGAAATGCGGGATACTTTTCCCCGAATAAAACGGTCGACCATGAGATCCCCTATAACAAGTATTTTTGTTTTTGGAAATTGGTCAATGAGACGGTAAAACGAGGCTAATAGGTTATTCATGTAACACTCTATTTTAGTATTTCCTGAGATAGAATCGCAAATGAGGGTAAGGAGAAATAACTCTCCAAAAAGATCGAATGCGAGTTAAAAATTAAATAGGGAGTTATCGATCCTTATTAGTGGCTCCGCCGAAGAGAAACGCGAAGGTAATGAGGTGAGAACTGCTGGAACTATCCATGAGTTGCATGCAATAGTCTACCCGATAGGGATCGATATTGAACCCTAATCCAAAACTTATTTTGCCGCTCTCCTGTCCAAGGACATATCCAGCTCTTAAAGCGAGCGCGCTTTGATGGGGCAGAACGCTTCCATTGACAGAATATTCTAAACCTAAAGCTGTTTTAGGGTCTTCTCCTCGCCGTTTTAGAATGTCAAAAGCCACAAGACCCTTATAGTCTTTGGACCATTCTTTTCGGTACGAGAATCCCGACCTCAATGTGAGAGGTAAAGGATCGCTTGTTTTGTTGTATTGTATATCTGTGCCAGCGTTCTGAATGGCTGCTCCAAGCATGACATTTTGAATTTTATATTGCGCGCCAATATCTACCGCAAAGGCGTTGGCCGTAAAGCTTTCTATGAGTTGAGTACGCAAAAACTTTCCATTGATTCCCCAAGAAAAATTGTCGCCGAGGAGATGGCTATAGGTGAGGATAGCCGATAAATCTTTTTGAGCTTTTACAGACCGGCTCGTTCCCGCGCTAGTGATTAAATCGATATTTCCAACAGAATAATATATGAGGGTGCCGGCCACTTTACCTAATCCCATTGGATATCCAAGGGAAAAGAGCGCGAAATTATCATCTGCAATCCCCCGTTTGAAGGTAAAGGCCGTTTCAACGCACTTAGAAAAACCAAGGGCGGCGGGATTGTAATGATAGGTTAAGATGCCTCCCTCCGTTGCGGGAATAGAACTGTAAGCTTCCCCCATTCCTTGGGCTCGCGCGCTCACACTTTGCACTAACGTGTTCCCCGCTGTTGTTCCAGCTCCAAACAGTGTTTGAACAACAAAAAATTTTGCGAAGAGAAAAACCAAAAGCCAAAACCGCAGTAGGAATGACTTTATCAGCATAAACTATTTAATAACCGCAATTTTTTTCCTCTCATCTATTCCGGGACCTTTAATATGAAGCACGTAAATTCCGGAGGCTACTAACTCCCCCGCATTGGTTCGGCCGTCCCATGTTACTGTCTGCTGCGATGTCCCTACGGATTCGATAGTTGTGGTATAAACGGGGTCTCCCCCAGAAAGGGTGTATATATTTATTTCCACAGTACCAGCGCCGTTTGGATGAAATAAAATGCTTGCGCTCTTTCCCGCTTCTGGTTCTACATAACCGTTGTCTCCGGCGCGAACATCGACATTCCCTTTTTCTACAGTGAGGCCGGGAGTTAATTTAAGGGCGCTAGTGGCATTAATTCTTCCTCCGGTGGAAACCTTTCCTGTTAAACTCGCTTTTTTATCGACGCTGTTTAAAATGATATTTTTTACCTGAGCGTAGGTTAACGTGGGAGCATAGGACCAGACAAGCGATGCGAGTCCCGCGACATGAGGAGTGGCCATGGAAGTTCCATTTAAGAATTCATATCCTCCGGATACTCCTTTAAATTTTAAATTATCAATATCTACTCCATAGCCTGTCGTTGTACCGTTGGATATGAATCTAAATCCTAAGTATATGCTTTTATTCGTTTTGAGTGTATCTACGAGATCAATAGTTTTTGTCCCATTGTGGGCTCCCGCTCCGGCTCCCGTGTAAGAGACGAGGGTCATCCAAGTGATCTTATCTGGAGAATAAACGAGGTTTATAGAATCCACAGCATCCCCAAACTCGGTATACAGACTAAAGGTTAAAATATCGGAGGGATCATTTTGATAGACGATTGGGGTATCATAATAGATTATAGAATCTGTATTGTTTGTATAATTTGCTCCTCGACTATCCGTTAAGGCATACGGAGAGGAAAAGAAACCATCGCTGCTGACGGCCCATGTTGCATTGGTGCCAGTTTGTTTCCACCCCGTTGGGAGTTGTCCTAAAGTTTCATCGTCAAAGTTGTTCTGATAGGAGTAAATAGAGGTGCTATAGATATTGACTCCGGGAGCCGCTACATGCACGATGGTGGAACCATAGTTTGAAAAGTCAGTGGCAAAACTATCGTTTTGATCCGATGCGGCAACAGAAATGATGTTAGAAAGCTCATAGTCGCTGGGATATTTATGAGAGGTGGTATTATCGCTCGCTTCGTTACCAGCCGCGGCCACGAATAAAACTCCTGAGTTTTTCGCATTATTTATGGAGTCATAATTTAGCTGGCTAAACCCTGCGCCTCCCAAACTTGCGTTAATAATTTTAGCGCCATGGGAAACCGCGTAATCAATCCCATTGGAAATCATTAAATTAGTTCCCGATCCTGCTGCGCTCAACACTTTTATTGGCAGAATTTTTGCATTGGGATTCACTCCAGTAATTCCAAGGGAGTTATTCATGGTTGCGGCTATCGTTCCAGAAACGTGGGTGCCGTGGTGGTTATCATCAGTGGGATCACTGTCGTTATTCACGAAATCGTAGCCAGTAGATAAAAGGTTTCCGGAAAGGTCGGGATGAGTTAGAAGCGCGCCGCTATCTATTACAGCTACTATTATTGTGTTTTGTTCCCCTTTTGTAATATCCCACGCTTCTGGAGCATCGACATCGGCATCCACGGTTCCAACGGTACTTTTTAAAGTTTGTCCGGTATTGTGCAGGCCCCATAACTTTCCAAAATCGGGATCATTTGGCAGAGTAAACCCGGAGGCGTAATAGAGATAATTTGGTTCTGAATATTCTACATCTGGATTCTGTTCATATTGCTGGACGGCTTGCTCAACTGTCATAGGAGTGCTAATTTGCACCTGATAAACATTTGGCAAAGCTTCCTTTGCCGATTTGGCTCCTAGAGCTCCCAGAGCAGCAAGCGCTCGTTTTGAGGCGACCCCTTTTTTAAATTTTACAAGCACTTCTCCCGGTACATATTTGGGGAGCTCTTTGTCATCTAAAGATAACCTCTCTGCCCCACCCAGACTGATCCCTCTTTTTAGTCCCTCTGCCTGCGCTGTCTGGGTAAGCGCCAGCAACAGAGCTGAAAAGGTAAGAAACGCGAGTAGCGTTCCCCCTAATCTAACCCCAAATTTTTTATTTTTCAAAAGAAGTACCCCAATGTAAAGAAGTGAGAAAATCCAATGCCCCCCATAATTTGGGCGCTGTAGTCGAACCGATATTGTTTGTAGGGAATCCCTAAACCAAAATTGAGTTTTCCGGCGTCTTCCCCAAAACGGTATCCCATGCGCAAGGCCATGGCAACAGAACCATCATCATAAAGATACTCGCCTCCAATGTTATTGCGAATGGGTTCCTCCCGCCGTTTTACGACATCTAAACCCACCAAGGTTTTGTGGCGTTGAGACCATTTCCAGTCGGAAGCGAGTCCCATTCTAAAAGTCAGAGGCAACTCCTCTTTTCTTTCATCGTACTTTAAGCCAGT
>JAHFCA010000046.1 GCA_023249715.1 Elusimicrobiota bacterium | reverse complement strand
AATGGAAGCGAACCGTGTTTAAAGATTTTAACTTAAGCGCTTTAGCTAGTTCGCGAAAAGAGGGCGCATACCCTTTTGCCTGAATGAGAGCCGCAAGGCTCTCCAAAACTTTCTTCTGCGCTTCCGTTAAAGGTTTCATGAGTTAAGTATATAGTACATTTGTACTATATGTCAACACGAGCGCACCTTTTTTAAGGTCGCAAAAGGCAGAGATTAAGATGAACTTTTGAAGGGTTGCTGAGGCGAGGGATTAAAGCTTTAAAAGGAATTCCTTGTTCATTTTTTTTAATCTGAAAAATCATGCTGCATGTTTCAACGACATATGTTCTTTTTGAACGAAAGCAAGTCTCCAACCAAAGGCTTCTGCAAGACTTTTAAGACTGACAAGACGCGGATTACCTTTTTTAGAAAGCATTCGAAAAAGATGTTCTCTACTTAATTTTGTTTTCTTTGCCAATCGAACAAAACCTCCCTGTGCTTCGGTCACATGACGCAAAGCAAGAAGAAATGTGCCCTCATCTCCTCCTTCTAGACATGCGTTCAAATATTCCAAAGCAAACTTGGGTTCCTTAAGATCCTCAATAAGATCTTCATGATATGTAGGTATTTTCATTCTCCTTGCCTCCTCAAATAATCAGCCCAATAAGACTGTGCAGTCTTGATATCTTTTTTCTGAGTACTCTTGTCCCCTCCGCAAAGTAACCAAATGAGCGTTCTATCTTCCTGTCCAAAATAGATGCGAAATCCAGGTCCAAGGAATATTCGTAATTCGTAGACTCCTCCTCCTACACTCTTAGCGTCTCCTAAGAGACCACGCTCCAAACGAGTCAAACGCTCCCGAATGTTAGCTTTGACCTTTATATCCCTTACGGAATAATACCATTCACGGTATGGAACCTTTCCATCTAGTGTGTGATAATATTCAACTTTTTTTAGAGTTACTTCCATTGTTCTTATTCGATAGTAGCGTATATATCACTTTTTGTCAATAGTCGCATTTGCCGTCTCCCTTTTTTTAATGTCGCAATTTGCGACCTTTCCCTCCGCTCTATTCCTCAATTGTGGGAGTAGGCAGGTAAAATTAATTTTCTTATTTTCCGCTTCTTTTCGTGTTTGGAGAGGTACTGCAGAGAAAAATTTAGTGAGGAAAGTTCAAGCTGAAGCATATCTTGCTCACTAATTAGATAGGAAATGTCAAAAATAGGGCGCTGTCCCTATAATAATAGTCTTACATGAAATATGTTTTATCATTGTGGCTTTGGGGTGCCTTCCGTTTTACATACTCAATGCTTTTTGAGCAAGGCGGTGTAAATCGGGGTCAGCAAGCGCTTGAAGTTTTTTCTTAACAACACGAGAAAAATATTCTCGTTCGGTTTTGGTAAAGGGTTCAGTTTTAAGTCTTTTATTAAACAGTTCCTTCTGTCTTGGCGTTAAAAGAAGCGATAATAAATATTCCTTTCTAAACTCTTCTTTAAGCTCTAACCTTTCTTCCTCACGCCTACTTAGGTGTTCTTTATTTTGAACAACATATCTTAAAAAAGTCTGTTTTACTCGCTGTGAGTCCATTGTTATGTTCTCTAGATGAAGTGGTTCACCCTTTAGCAAACCATCAGCTAACTGCTTATCATAAGCCATGTCTTTAAATTTAAGTGATGGAAATTCTAATCCATACAATCTAAATAGCTCACAAGAAAGTCTATAGAGCGCTCGAATTAGTTTTCTATCTGAAATATTTTTTAAGTTTTCGGTTGCTATGGCTAGGTTAAATTGGGATTCTGGTTTAGCTATAACATGAGCTAGCACTACAGAAAAACCTTCTAAAAGACGTGGATCTTTTCTCTCCACTAGCTCAGATAAAACCAAATTTGGATTTATTGTTTCCGAACTAAAGAGCGGATAACCATATTCCTCTAAAGCGTTAAGTAAGCTTTTGTCACTCTTCTTCATTGCTATTTCTCTCCCAGAGAGTCTATAAACCAGTGTAGGTTTTGTAACATACGAGCAGGATTGACGTCATATTGCGCTGTTTCTTCGTAGCGTTTTCTAAATTTTTTGACATTGAATGCTTCCCTCCTTGATCGGGCCAAGACAAGACAATCATCCAAATCTACAGAAGTTCCTCGAAACATCTTTGTAATAATTAAATCATAGTCATTCAGAGCGCTTACAATAATTTTCTTAAAACTTTTTATTTCGATGTGGTTTCCTTTTTTTAATGGAGATTCTAATAGCTCTGTAATATAAACATTATTTCCCGCGAAGAGATCGAATATAAAGTCTTTTTCCTTTCTAGCCCAGCCGTAACCCGTAATTAAGGTGTATCCCAGTTTTTGAATGGTGGTAACAAGCATTCGATATTCTTTTTCTCTTGGGATCATAAAATCCACATCTTTAGTAGAAGGTTTTAAATCTTGAATTGTTAGAGCAGTTCCCCCACAAGCTACTAAATGGATTTTTCCAGGGACATACGTATCCCACGCTTCTAGAATGGTCCAAAGTTGATCCTTATTTAACCTATATTTTTCCATACAATTAATTGTATATTAAAATACAATATAATGTATTATATAATACAAATTATATTCTTTGTCAAGCCCCTCTGCGAGCTCTCTAGTTTTATTCCTTCTTCCTTCAGGAGTTGTTTTTTGCGGGTGTGGCCGCCGGGGGCGGAGTAGCCGCCTAGGGTGCCATTGGAACGGATCACTCGGTGGCAGGGTACGACTGGCGCAAAAGGGTTTTTAGCCAGCGCTTGGCCCACCGCTCGGGACGCTTTGGGGTGGCCAATTTTTTTGGCAATCCATCCGTAGGTGCGCGTTTGGCCGGGTGGGATTTCTAAACAGGCTTTCCAGACTTTTCTGTAAAAAAGCGGGGATTTAGTGAAAGTAGGGTTGGTCTGTAAATATAAGAGTGCCGTTTTTAGATTCATAGGTATAAATTTTTCTGTCCCGGTAGCTCTGATAATAGCGCAGAACTTTGCGCACAAAATCTTGAGTTTCCGGGTAGGGAGGAATGGTGCCATACCGTTTTACGGCAATGGGGCCGGCGTTGTAAGCCGCTAAAGCTAAAGGGAGGTCGCCTTGAAACGTTTCCAACATTTCTCTTAAAAAGCGGGTTCCTCCGTGGATATTATCCCAGGGATCATAAATGTCTTCTACTCCCAAAAGCTGGGCGGTCCGGGGCATAAGTTGCATAAGGCCCCGCGCTCCCTTGTGCGAAATATCAAACCTGTTAAAGTTCGATTCTTGCCGGATCACCGCTTTAACTAAATCCGGGTCTAACTTATTTTTTTCGGAAGCGATAATAATGTAGGAGTCGTATAGGGTAGGGTTCCGTCCATAGCTGGTTTTGCGAGTCAGCAAATTTTGCAAAGCGGAATGAATGGAAGGGTTTTCGTAGACAATGCCTCTCACCAACGTTTTAGGAATATGCAGTTTTCCCCATTCCGCGCTCACCGTAACAATCTCTTTTCCTAAAATATCTTTCTGAATAAATATATTTCCGGCAATTTCGCTGTTTTGAGAATAAAAAACCTTTCCTCTTTTGGCTTGGGCAATGGAACACGAGAGGAGAAAAAAAAGGACAAAAACCAGTCCCCTACCATTTTTTTTCATTGTAAGGTTTTTCAACTTAAGTTTAACAGAGCAAAATTGAGCTGTCAATCAGACGTTAGGGAATACAGCCTTGTTTCTGCGGGTTCGGTGGAATGTAATGGCAAAGCGGTGCGCCTCGTCCCGCGCTCGTTGCAGCAGGTGTAACTCTGGCGATTCCAAAGGCAGTAAAAGAGGTTCCGGCTTGCCTGGAATGTAAACTTCTTCTCGCTCTTTGGCTAAAGCGATGACCGGAATTTTTTTTGCCCAATCCCCTAAAGCGCGCAGGGCCGCCTGCAGCTGTCCTTTTCCGCCGTCGATCAGAATTAAATCGGGTAATTTTTCCCCCTTTTCAAAATGGCGCGTTCTCCGCAAGATCACTTCGCCCATACTGGCAAAATCGTTGGGCGCCTGGACCGTTTTAATTTTAAATTTTCGGTAATCCGGTTTATAAGGTTCTCCCCTTGCAAACACAATCATCGAGGCCACCGGTTCCACGGTTTGAGTGTTGGAAATATCGAACGCCTCTATGCGGATGGGCGGACGGGGAAGCTGTAACGCTTTCTGCAGATTTGTTAACACTTGAGATTTTTGAGTCTGTTCTAAAATTGTGTTTTCGCTTACTTCCTTTAAAGAAACTTTTTCCTTTAGGAAAGAGAGCATTTGAATTTGCTCTTTTAATTCCTGCGCTTTTTCGTACTCCAAATTTTTAGAGGCCTCCTTCATTTCCTCTTCTAAAGATTCCTTAAGCGGTTCTAAATTTCCTTTGAGGTACCAATCCGCCTTAAGCGCCAGTTTAAGGTAGCCCGGCCTGGAAATTTTTCTCACGCAGGGGGCGGCGCATTCCTCCGTGTGCAGATAGATGCAGGATTGAACTTTGCGGTAGAGAGAAGGGTTGTTCTCTTTTAATCCTTCTCCTTGGGCAATCTGCTCTTTTTTAAAGTCGAATTTACAGGGCCTTAAGGGAGCGATTCTTTTTTTCCACAGGGTATAGACTAATTTTCGCACCAAATGAACGTGCGGATAGGGCCCAAAATAGTGGGCGCCATCCCGCGCTTTTTTACGCGTCCAAAATAGGCGCGGGAAGTCTTCGTTCCAGGTGAGTTTAATGTAGGGATAGCTTTTATCGTCCTTCCAGGTAATATTATAAATGGGTTGGGTTTGGCGTATGAGTTTTTGTTCCAAAATAAGACATTCCCGTTCCGATTGGGTGGGGATATAGTCAATTTTTTTTACGGTGGTGACTAACGCGGAAATCTTTGGAGTGGAAGGTATTTTTTGGAAGTAACTAGCGACTCTTTTTTTTAAATTTTTAGCTTTCCCAATGTAAATAATTTTTGCGGTGGCGTCTCTCATTAAATAAACACCGGGAGATTGCGGCAAATGTTCTATGTCCATTCATCCTTTAGATTTCCTGAAAAAGTCGGTAAAAAGTTTAAGCTCATCCATATGCAGCATTTTAGCAATTCCAAAGTAGATCGGGATACCTCCTCCAATTCCCAGAATCACCTGTAAAAAAGCGCGGGAGGACGGCAAAATAAAATGGAGCGCAAAAAGAAAAAGAACCATTCCGGTAGAAGCCATTAAAATGCGGAGCAGAGCATTTCTGGTTTTAATTTTTTCTTTACCGTCTGTTTCAATTTCTTTTTTGAGACGTTTTTGAAGAAGAATATAAAGCAGGGTCATGTTGGTCCAGGAAGAGATGGCGGTGGCTAGGGCTAACCCTCCCACCCCTAAGGGGCCCATGAGGGTGAGATTGAGAATGACATTTAAACTGATACAAAAAACGGATATTTTTACCGGGACTTTTGGTTCGTGGAGGGCGTAGAAAGTGTTGGCGAGTATTTTTACAATCGAGTAGGCTGGCAGCCCCAACGTATAGCCCCACAGCGCGTTTTTGGTGAGTTGCGTGGCGAAGGGTGTAAACTTTCCGTGTTCAAAGAGCACTGTAATAATAGGATGAGCCAAAAAGAGAAGTCCTATGGAAGCCGGAACTACCACAAAGAGGGCGCTTCTTAACGCGTGGCGTATGGCATGGTTGAGTTTATAAAAATCGTCAGCGGCAAAATGGTCGGAAAGAGTAGGCAAAGAAACACTGGCGATAGAAATACCAAATAGCGCTAAAGGAAGTTGCATGAGACGATTGGAATTATATAGCGCCGTTACAGACCCTTCTACTAAAAAGGTAGCGCAAATAGTATCTACAAAAGCGTTAATCTGTTCTACAGAAAGCCCCAGCATTGCGGGCACCATAAGTTTAGCTACTTGTATAGATCTCTTGTTATTCCAATCCCATCTCCATTTAAAGGTATATCCTTCTTTATACAGTAAAGGCAGTTGAACCATAAAATGGAGCAACGCTCCTAGGACCACCGCAATAGAAAGACCAACCACTTGGCGTTCCACCGTAAAAGCAGGGAAAAAAAATCGCAGTAGCGGGATCAGTAGAACCAAGTAAATAATTTCGGATACAGAAAGCATTGCGGGAGCAAAAGCAGGCAGGAAAAAATGTTTAAGAGCGTTTAAGAGAGCTCCCGTTAGGGCGGCTAAAGAGATAAATAGAAAGAACGGAAAAGTGCAGCGCGTGAGCAAAATGGTCATCTCATATTTTTCCGTCCAGTCTTTAAAGCCCGGAGCGATCCAGTGGGTTAAGAGAGGGGTAAAGAGTATTCCCAAAGCGACCAAAAAAGTAAGGTTTACAATTAATTTTGTAAAAAGGGATCTCACAAAATTAAGTGTTTCTTCTTTGGAGTCTTGTAAGACGGACTTGGAAAATACGGGGTTAAAGCTGGAAGAAAGCGCTCCTTCCCCTAAAAGACGGCGCAATAGGTTGGAGATACGAAAGGCGGTATAGAAACTATCCGTTATCATGCCACCGCCAAAAGTAAAGGCGACCGAAGCGTCTCGGATATACCCTAAAATTCTGGAGAGGAGAGTAGCCGAGGCAAATTTGCCTACTCTTTTGGCAAAAACAGGGTGTGCGGATTGACTTTGTTCCATTTTTATCTTATATTATCCAAATTATGGCGAAATTAAAAACAGGCCGGCATACCTCGGCCATTAAAGAACACAGAAAAACGTTGCGTCGCACCTCCAGAAATAAAGTGGTGAAACGCACCATTCGGGTTTTGGCAAAAAATGTGGAGAAAGCGGTTCTCTCTAAAGACCAAAACTTGGCAAAGAAACTGCTTCCGGAATGTTTCTCCGCCTGGGATAAAGCGGCTAAGATTGGTCTTATCCATTCCAACGCGGCTTCCCGAAAAAAAGCACGTCTCTCCTTAAAAGTACAACAACTCTCAGCGCAGGCTGCGGCTGTATAAACTGACCCACTGCTCTAAGAGAGCAGCCTCTAAATCTTCTCCTAATTTTAAAAGTCCATCGCATTGTTTGAGTTTTCTTAGTAGTTTTTTTAAGACTTCTGGAGCCATTTTATCCGAAGATTTTCTTAAAAATTTTGCCAGAAAATAGATAATTTTTATCGGTTCTTCCCCCTCTGCCAGGCACTCTTCTAAAATTTGGCCCGCCGCCCTATAATTTTTAGATTCTAAGGAGTCTATAAAACTCCAAAGCGAGTGGGAGCGTTTAAAGCTCATCGCCTCTTTTACCGCTTCTATGGAAACCTCTTTATTCTCAAAGCAGAAAATTTTTAATTTTTCTATTTCATTTTTTAAGTCCGCCAGAGTTTCCCCGCCCTCTTCCGAAAGCAATTGAGCCGCCGCAAAAGGAATGCGGTAGCCTTCCTTTAAAAATTCAGCCTGAATCCATGGGGGGCGTTTATCTTCAAAGAGTTTCCAGTATTTTAAAACAAATCCTTTAGTAGAAATGCTTTTTACTAAAGGATTATTAAAAATAGAACTGTTTAGTTTTGTCGTCCATTGAATGAGGAGTGTTGTGGAAGCAGAGGGCGCGCCGCAATATTCTTCAATTTTTGATTTAGAACTGGGAGAATATTTTTCTAAATGTTCCAGCAGAACCAATTTTTTAGTTTGCCCGCAGGGCAAGGTGAGGCAGGAATCTAACACCCTTTCCACGTCTATGCTATCCGCGTTAAATTTATCCAGGTTGAATTCCAGAATGGAGTCGCCATAAATTTTAATGTATCGGGAGGCGATCTCTTTAATGTGGTCCTTCATTAAACTTTCTTCTTCTCCCATAAGAAGAATAATCTCGGGAAGGTCTTTCCAGTTTTTGCTTGTGGCGGCGAGTTGAGCGGAATCGAGTAATGGCAAGCGATTTTAGGGGAGGACTTCTTCTTTGCCTGCCGGACCTTTGTTGGGAACCTTTCTCTCTATTTCTCCGGTAACAGAACCAAACCCTTCTACCGTGCGCCTAAAAATATCGCGGGAGAGTTTATCCCAGACAATGGAACGGGCTTCTTCTTCCGTAAGGCCGCCAGGTCTTGTCTCTACAAAGTAACGGTGGATTCCCTGCAGGTTCGGTTCCGACCAAAGTATTTTATTTTGAACTTTATCTAAAAAATAAATGTTTACCAGAACCCACAGTTTTCTTTCTTGAACAATTAAGTTTTCATCGTAAGAAACAGGTTCGTTAATATAGCGGTTAATTTCCGCAATTAAAACTCCGTCGCCATTTTCTTCCGGAACTAAGGGGTAATTTCCTCCACGGGTAAATTCTTCCTGTAAACGAATCATAAATTTATCTTCGAGCCCAAAAAAGGCGGTTTGATTTTTTATGGGGCGTATAGCAATCGATTGGATGTGTTGCGGCAGAAGAATCGGGGAGGGCGTGTACGCATAAGGACATCCGATTAAAAAGGGGAACGAGAGAAGGAATAATGTTCTAACAATAATAGGGTGCTTCATTTTAACCTCACTTTAACCCGGATAGTGCGTTAGAAAATGG
Source organism: Elusimicrobiota bacterium (assembly GCA_023249715.1). Lineage (GTDB taxonomy): Bacteria > Elusimicrobiota > Elusimicrobia > 2-02-FULL-39-32 > 2-02-FULL-39-32 > JAHFCA01. Next base: position 935 of record JAHFCA010000046.1, on the reverse strand, counting down.
AATTCGACGAAAAATAGTGATATTTTTTCTTCACAAAAAAGTTCGCGAATAGTTTTAACTATTCTCTCACTTTTTTGTTTCAAAAAAACATCACTCTTTTTCGTCTCGGTTCTCATTTTATAACGCAATATCCGGCTTCAAAAATAAGTAAAAAAATACTCTCCCCTTACAGCGCTGGAAGAGCATAAGAATAGTGTAGAAAATTATAAAAAATTTCTCTCAAACTTTTTGTAACAAATTTGTAACATTTTCTCTTGATAATGTGTAATATAATGTGTATACTTAAGTGTAGAGTTTAAGCATAAGGAGGATATATTATGGCGACCAATCTCGCGATTAGCGACCAACTGATTAGCGCAGCGCAAAAAGTGGGCGGACACAAAACCAAACGGGATGCCGTGACAAAAGCTCTGGAAGAATATATTCAACACAAAAAACAGTTAAAAATACTAGATATTTTTGGGCAAGTGGAGTACGATCCGCGCTTTAATTATAAAAAACAGAGGAAACAGCATTGAACGTTTTAGTGGACACCTGTATTTGGTCCGATGCGTTCAGAAAAAAGTGGTCTCTCCAAACGGAAACGAATCGGAACGAACTAAAAGAACTTATTCAAGAAGGGCGAGTGGTATTGCTGGGGCCAATTCGGCAAGAAATTCTTTCCGGCGTTAGTCACACTGACCAATTTTCTAGTTTAAAAGAAAGAATGAAGGCTTTCCCGGATTATCCAATCGCGATGGAAGATTACGAGTTTGCCGCAGAACTTTATAACCGGTTTCGAACTTATGGAATTCAAGGGTCCAACACAGATTTTCTAATTTGCGCGATCGCGCACAAGCGCGATCTTCCCATTTTTACAACGGACAAAGATTTCCAACTTTTCTTCAAACATATTAAAATCAACCTCTATTCCCCTCGAGCTAAACCCTAGGGGT
>JAHFCA010000178.1 GCA_023249715.1 Elusimicrobiota bacterium | reverse complement strand
ATTTGCCTCCCGTCTCTAACATTAATTTAAAGGTCGCTCAGCCAGAAATTTATTTTGGAGAGGCAAAGTCTAACTATTCTATAGTAAAAACGCATGCCAAAGAGTTCGATTACCCGGCTGGCGACCAGAACGTTTATACCACCTATCATGGGACAGGCGGTGTTCCCGTAGGGAATTTTCTAAGAAGACTGCTTTTTGCCATTCGCTTTAGAGAATTAAAAATTCTTTTTTCTAGTGATATTAATGGAGAAAGTCGGTTTCTGTATTATCGCTCCATTCGGGAACGTTTAAATGAAATTGCTCCTTTCTTGCGGTTTGATGGGGACCCGTACATGGTTATCACTAAAGAAGGCAAGCTTGTGTGGTTAGTGGACGGTTATACCATTACCGACCAGTTCCCCTACTCGGAAAAAATAGGGGGGATCAATTACATTCGCAACTCCATAAAAGCAGTCGTAGATGCTTACAACGGAACGGTTCAGTTTTATATCGCAAATGCTCAAGACCCTCTCATTCAAACCTATGCCAAAACTTTTCCGGGACTTTTTTCTCCTTTGGAGTCCATGGATCCGGATCTTAAAGCGCATATCCGGTATCCGCAGACCTTAATGAATATTCAGGCGCGCATCTATGCCACGTACCATATGACAGACCCTCAAGTTTTTTATAACAAAGAAGATATGTGGAAAATTCCGGAACGAGGGTCTGGAGACCGTTTGGCAGTGGTGGAACCGTATTACACCATTATGAAGTTAGCCCAGGTGGGACAGAAGGAAGAATTTATTCTGATGGCTCCTTTTACGCCGGCAAAAAAAGAGAATATGATCTCCTGGATGGCCGCGCGCTGTGACGAGCCAAACTACGGGAAATTGTTGGTATATAATTTTCCAAAACAAAAATTGGTTTACGGGCCTAAACAAATTGAATCGAGAATAGACCAGGATGCGGAAATTTCTAAGCAGCTCACTCTCTGGGACCAAGGGGGCAGCCGGGTATTGCGCGGGAGTTTGTTGGTAATTCCCGTTGAGCAATCGTTACTCTATGTGCAGCCGTTATATTTAGAGGCGAGTGGCGGCGGTTTGCCGGAACTCAAGCGCGTGATTGCGGCCTATGGGAACACGATTGCCATGGAAGAGAATTTTGAGCTGGCCCTCTCGCAAATTTTTAGCGGAAGAAGAACAGCGCTCCTTCCCACGGAAGAGGCCTCTGGAACGAGAGAGCAAAAAGGTTCTAAAAGGTTAGGGTGGGAAGCTCTCGACCATTACCGTCGGGCCCAGAACGCTTTAAAAGCGGGAGATTGGGCGCGCTATGGAGAAGAGATTAAAAAAATGGGAAATATTTTGGAGGAGATAAATGCGAAGTAGTGGGAAAAAAATCGACTACAAGCATTTTTTCCTGTTAGTTTTCATTTTGTTAATGGGATGGAGATATCCTGCGCGTTCCGAACAATCTGTTTCTGCGCAGATAAAGAAGCCAAAGTATGTGAAGGGAATTCATTTAACGGCGTGGGTGGCGGGTTCTAAAAAAGCGCGAAAAAGAATAGATGCGCTTTTAAAAGAGACGGAATTGAATACGGTGGTTATCGATATCAAAGAAATTCAAGGGGAGATTTATATCCCTGGGGTGCGGACAGCCGAAGAACTGGGACTTACCGTAAAAGCGATTCCAGATTTAGCAGAGTATATGGAACAATTAAAAAAAGATGGAATTTATACCATTGCCCGCATGGTGATATTTAAAGATAACGGTCTTGCGAAGAAAAAACCAGAGTTGGCGGTAAAACGGCCCGATGGTTCTCCCTGGCGAGATCATAAAAAAAATATGTGGGTGGATCCTTATAACCCTAAAGTTTGGGACTACAATATAGAAATTGCCGCGCGTGCGGCCGAAGTGGGTTTTGATGAAGTTCAATTCGATTATATTCGTTTTCCCTCGGACGGGAATATAAAAGAGTGCCGCTATTCTTATGCCCAGCATAATTCTAGTACCGCAGCGCGCGCGTTAGATTCTTTTTTGGAGACGGCTCATAAGAAAATAAAACCGCTGGGGATTAATATTTCTATTGATCTGTTTGGACTTACGCCTTCCGTGAATCATGGGATGGGGATTGGCCAAAAAATTGTAGAGATGACACGTTATGTGGATTTTGTTTCTCCCATGGTTTATCCTTCTCACTATGCCAAAGGAGAATACGGAATCGGCGAGCCTAATAAATATCCTTACCCTGTGGTCTTTAGAACGATGTCCGATGCCAAAAAAAGATTCAACGGGGAAGTGCAAAAATTGCGTCCGTACCTGCAAGATTTTTCTTTGGGGTATAAGTATGGCCCTAAAGAAGTGCGCGCCCAAATTTTGGCTTGCGAGAATTTGGGAATTCAAGAATGGCTGCTTTGGAACCCCAGCTGCATTTATACCAAAGAGGCGTTGATGACGCAGGAGGGAGTTTTACCCGCAGCCGCAAAAGTTCCGGACTCCATGTTGGTAAAACCTGCTCCTCCTGCTATTACAAAAAACGGTTCTAAAGAGGTTCTTCTTCCGATTCCTTCAGTGCAATGAAAAAACAAACAGTAGTGGTGGCGCTCTCGGGCGGAGTGGATTCTTCCACAGCCGCTCTTATTTTAAAGGAGCAAGGGTATGAGGTGATTGGGATTACACTTAAACTTTGGACGCCCAGCGCCTGGAATAACGGAGAAAAGTATGGAGGTTGCTGTTCTCCTGCGGACATTGCCCATGCAAAAGAGGTCTGTCGCCAAATTGGAGCCCCCCATTACACTTTTAACATGGAAGAAAAATTTAAAGAGAAAGTGGTGGATAATTTTGTATCCGAATATTTAGAAGGAAAAACTCCCAACCCCTGCGTGCGCTGCAATAGTTTTATTAAGTTTGATATTCTGTTGAAATATGTTTTAGCTTTTTCAGCGGATTATTTAGCCACGGGCCATTATGCCCGCATAGATAAAGAAGGGAGCGCGTATCGTTTGGGGAAAGCGGCAGATCCCGCCAAAGACCAATCTTATTTTCTATATATGTTAAACCAGGCGCAACTTTCTAAGCTCTTGTTCCCGGTGGGGATCTATCCTAAAAAAGAGGTGCGAGAGCGGGCCCTAAAATTTGGTTTGGTGAACGCGTTAAAAGAGGATAGTCAGGATGTCTGTTTTTTAGAGGGGAGAAGCTATAAAGAATTTTTGCAGGAGAGAGTTCCGGAACCTATTGCCGCAGGAGATGTCCGCACTAAAGAAGGAAAAATTTTAGGCAAACACCAAGGGCTTCCTTTTTATACCATTGGCCAGAGAGAAGGGCT
>JAHFCA010000045.1 GCA_023249715.1 Elusimicrobiota bacterium | reverse complement strand
AGAATTGCCTAAGCAGACAAACAAAAATTTGGGTTTGAATATTAGCTTCATTAATCTAAATTTACTACCGAGGAGTTTATCCTCGGTAGTAAAAGGTTTACTGATTTAGCAACCGCAAGGAGACTTTGGTCCCATTTTAAGACACCTCCTTATTCCAACCTTATTTCAACATATTCTCCAATTTTTGGCGAATCTCTTTTTCCGGTTGAACGCCTACCAGTTGTTCTACAATTTTGCCTGCTTTAAAAAAAATAAGGGTTGGGATTGCCTGCACCCGGTATTGAATCGCCGTATTCGGATTATCGTCTGTGTTTAGCTTATAAACATTTACTTTACCCTTAAATTCAGTGCCTAATTTTTCAATGATTGGGGAAAGCATTCGGCAAGGGCCGCACCAAGGAGCCCAAAGATCGAGCAATACGGGCTCTTGGGATTTGATTACATTTTGTTCAAAATTACTATCGGTTATTTCTTGTACCATCCAAATCTTCCTCCATAGTTAAACTGTTTTTTATTTTAACAAATCCAAAATCGATCTACAAACCTCTGAAAATAGTAAACCTAAATAAGTCCCAAAGATATTCCCTAAGGTTGCCAAGAGGACTCCAATGGAGGTTAAATTTTTGGAATAAAGGCTTGCGACAATAGGAGCCGATATGGTTCCCCCAATATTAGCTTGAGAAGAGGTCGCCAAGAGAGAGAGTGGAATACGGGACACTCTTCCAAGGAGCAAGAGGATGAGACCGTGGACCAGGGCCCAAATAATTCCAAGTAAAATAAATAAAGGAGCGTCTCCCAAATGAGCCAGGTTGGCGCGGGCTCCAATGGAAGCCAGCATCAGGTAAAGAAGGAATTGACCTATGCTGCTGGCTCCAAATTGTTCTAATCTTTTAACAGGAGTTTGAGATAAAAATAAGGGAATGAGAGTTGCTAAAATAACAGTCCAAGTAAATCCAGTGATTAAAGATCCCAAGGAAGGCATCCAGTGGGAGACATAGAGGAAAAAAGATCCACACAAAAAGGCCACTGCTAAGAGAAAAAAAGTTTCGAATAGAGATTGAGTATAAGATTTATGGATAAGCGCGGAGCTGCTTTTAGAAGTTTCCTCCGCTGGAATCTCCATCGGTTTGGCTTTTAGCCAAGCATCTAATTTATTTTGATATTTGGAGAGATAGACTAAGAACGCCATCCAAAGATAAGCGACAAAAGTGTCGGTAACAATAAGGTTTGAAAAAAGACTAGGAGAGATGTTTGTAATCTCCTTAATGGCCAGCATATTGGCGCTCCCTCCCGTCCATGTGGCAGAAAGGGCTCCCCACCCTTTCCAAAGTTCTTCCTGCCAGAGAGTGGGAAGAAATTTTAAGGCAAGGCCATAGGTAAAAAGTCCTCCCACTAAAATTCCTATACTTCCATAAACCATGGCGAGTAAAGATTGGCTTTTTACCGAAAAAAGAGTTTTAAGATCGGTCCCAATCAGTAGAAGAAACAAGCAGGTCGGTAGAAAAAGACGGCCAATGGCGGAGTAAAGCGGAAGATCATAGGGAATTATTTTTAAGGAAGCAAGAACCGTGGGAACAAAATAGCACCAAAAGGGCAAAGGAAGAAATTGATAGATTCTTTTAGTTTTTTCATTTTTAGAAAAAAGATAAAGTGTGAGGATGAGAAAGAAGAGTAAAAGACTAACTACAAAAGGGTTTTGGCTCACGGAGAAGTAAGATAAGTTCCAAAATAAAAAACGCGTTCCAAATGGTTATATTTTTTTTTAAAGGAGATAATTCTTACCTTTTTACCCGTTTGCGGTCCTTCGAGCAGGGAATCTTTATCTAAATAAAGCGCAACATGGGTTACTTTTTCTGGCTGTTTAGGGTCGGCACTAAATAGGAGATCTCCCTCCTTTAAATCTTTCTTTTGAATGCGAGTACATTTTAAAAATTGTTCGTAGGCATCTCTAGGAATGTCCATTCCTGCCACACTGTAGCTGAGCAGAACTAATCCAGAACAGTCCACCCCTGTCACCTGGTTTATTAATTGTGGAATATAAGCTGATTTTCCTCCCCAAAAGTAAGTATCTCCTAAAAGTTCTTTGGCAGAGGATAGAATCATTTTTCTTTTCCCCTTTTCTGTAAGAGATGCTTCTAAAGATCGTATATCCTTATTTTTAATCCAGCCCACTTGCCCTGGAATAGTACGAACTTCTCGGAATCCATTTTTAACCGTGGGAGTACAGGAGAGTTTTGTCCCTAAAGACAAAAAATGGTGGGGGCTATAGGAATGGGGCTCAGTATAGAGTTTGGCAGTTTTTTTTTGGACAATATAATTTTTGGGTGGGATTTCTTTTATCAGAGAAACGTTTTCTTTCTGTATCCATCCAGGATAACCTTGCCACCGGTTATTGTGGCTAAATTCCAGTTGCTCTTTAGCTTCTACGTGATACCAACCGTTTTTTTCCGAGATGATCTCTACTCCCTCTCCATAAAGCAGTTGGCTTTCTTGGTGAGGGTCATAGGCATGATTTTGGGGTAAAGGAGTTCCAATGGAGGATCTTAAATCGCAGACGGGAACGGTCACAATCCCTTGTTTGTTTTGAGCATAAGACAGGGAAGCCAAGGATAAAAAAAATAGAAGGGCTAAATAAATTTTCACCCTTCTATTTGTAGCATTGAATAGTTTTTAAACTATTTGTTTAAGGCTTCGAATACTTTGCCCACCATTTGGGGATTCGGTTTCAATGTCTTTTCCCCTTTGGTCCAACCCGAAGGACAAACCTCATCGGAATGGGTAGAAAGATAGTTATTAGCTGACACCTTCCTTAAAAGCTCATCCGCGTTTCTGCCGACGTTATAAAAGTTAACTTCGGAAGAGACAAGTTTCCCATCTGGAGCGATAATAAAAGTACCTCTTAATGCAAGACCTGTTTTCTCATCGTAGACGCCAAAAATACGAGAAAGTACTCCTGTAGGATCTGCTCCCATTAAGTACTTTACGCTTTCTAAGAGCTTTTCGGAACCTTTCCATGCAAGGTGAGAAAATTTTGTGTCGGTGCTAATGGAGATAATTTCAGCTCCCTCTTTCTTAAGCTCTTCGTATTTATTAGAAATATCGGCCAGTTCGGTGGGACAGACAAAGGTAAAATCTGCGGGATAAAAATAAAGAATGACCCATTTTTTTTCTTTCATTAATCCTTCTAAAGAGATTTTTCCAAAATCGCTTCTCTTTGGATCGTAGACTTCCAATTCAAAATTGGGCACACTTTGACCTACTCCAATTGCTTTTTTTTCTTCACTCATTTTATAAAACTCCTTGTTTGTACTCTGATTCTCTGATCGAGAATAACAAATATATTATATCTTATTTAACTGTTCATTTTCAAAGGAAAATTTAGCGGGTGATGGGAATCGAACCCACATATACAGCTTGGAAGGCTGTCATTCTACCACTGAATTACACCCGCGAAGAAGTATTTATTATATCACATCACCGATATAAAGAAATAATGAGTTCTCTGCCGGATTTTGTCTTAGCGAGGTAAAGATCTGTATCACATGGGATTCCGTTCTCCAATTTTCCATCCCAGCGGTTATTGTCTTCTTCGGTTACGGTTTTTATAATTTTCTTTTGTCTCAAGGGTCGGATCAGGATAGGTAAATCTTCGCTTTTAAAAAGAAGAGCATCATTTATACCATCTCCATTGGGCGAAAATCGTAAGTCCCATTGATTTTCTACCAACAGATCTTTGGAGGAGTGTTGGAGGCTAGAAGCTATATTTTTCGAAGATGTTATTCTTTCTGGCCCTACTATAGGAGATCTGTTTCCCGCTGTGTCTTCGGCATAGACGAAGAGTGTGTAATCCCTGTGGGATAAATTTTCAAATTTTCTGTTCCAAGTCCCACGCTTGTCTCCGGGATAAAAATAGACCGGAGATTTTCCTAAAATATTTTTATTTTGATCCATGACCACAATGGTTTGATTAAAATCTGGATCGGAGGTTCCCTCTAAATAGAATGCTTCATCTGTACTTCCTCCTACTTTTAAGGTTGGAGGACTGGGAACGGTTCTATCTACAAAAAAATAAGAACTATAAACTGCCTCAAGATCATTCACTGTTTTAGCTAAGAGTTCTAATTGATAGGGTTTTTCGGTATTCTCTGGGACATTTGAGAGGGTGACGATAAAACTACCTATGGCTGCATCAAACTCTTTGTGAATCAAAATGGAGTTTAGTTTTTCACTACCAGAACTGATGGAAATCAAGAAGGAGGCTACCGGCGTTTTAGACTGAACTTTTCCATTAAAAATAAGATTTTGTTTATTCGTATATGATGGGAGCTCTTCTCCTAAAGTAATTTTTGGAGGACGATTATCAATGAGGAGCATAAATTCTTTTTGAACGATAATAGTATTTCTCCTCAATGTGAGCATGGCCTTATGAGGACCTTCTTCCAAGGCAAACTCTGTTTCTAAATGTTCTTCAAAATCTCTTTTTCCGCCTGTAGGGATCGCTTTTATCCAGTTGTTCCCATCAATCGTAAGAGAAAGTTCAGAATTTTCTTTAACGGTTGCTTTTAAACGGAGTCCGCTTTTTTTGTTTCGATTATAAATTAAGTCGCTTCTGGCAAAGTAAGGATCGGCGATTTCAATAAAAGGATCTTTTATATCGATCAGAGCCCGAATAGCTACCTGCGATTCGTTTCCATTTTCTTCTCGCGCGATCAGAGTAAAGTTTTGTTCTCCTATTCCCAAATTTTTTAACCGGGATTCTGGAATAATAAGATCCCAGGGAACAAGGATATCTTTTTCTAATCTTACGGTGGCGGTAGCTAAAATAACACCTTCTTTACTTAAATAAATTTGCGCCAAACTAGGTTCTTCTTGCTGTCCCTTAATAGTTCCTGAGAGACCTCCATAAATTCCCACGTCGTAAATCGGAATAATTCCAGAGGCTCCCTGAACGAAAAGAAAAGGGGTTGCTTTAGTATTGGAGCTCTGGTGAGATAGTTTAAGCGTAAAAAGCTTGCTTAGGATATCTCCGTTCTTTTTTATTCGTAGCGTGGCGGCATAGCTTCCTTCGGAAAAATTAAACTGTAATGGAACCGTTTGTTTAAATTGCTGGGTAGCACCTACCTCCAGATCTTTAAAAAGTTCATGTCCCGCCACGCGTAAACTGATTTGTGAATTTGGAAGTATGGGAAAATCAAATGCTATAGCTCCAAAAGAGTGGTCAAAAGTCTGAATTAATTTTTGAGTTAAAGAATCTCCAATTTCTATCTGAAAAGGTTTTACGTCTACGGTCGCTTTTACGGGAAGAATGGTTTTGTTGGCATCGCTGTCTTGGGCGACTACAGTCAGGGTTTGAGTCCCATTCGCCAGATAGTTCTTTGCCTCTTGGTTGAAACTTAAAACAAATTCTCCGCCTAGGCGTTCCGTGGTATCGGTTTCTGCGAGAACTTTTTTATTTTTTAGCAGTTGGAGGTGAACCGGGCTGTTTTCTTTGGGTTCGTCTTCTATTTTACCATAGAGACTTCCCCCCTGAGGATCAAAATCTATAATATGAAATTCTGGATTTTTTATCTGGATAAGAGGGGCTCTTCTGTCCACTAAAAAATAAAATTTCTGGGCAGGACCGTTCCAAACGTTTCCTGCAGGATCTTGCGTTATCACTTTAAAGTAGAGTTCTCCTTTTTCTTTTCCCGGAAAATTATAAATTTCCAAAGCTGTTTTTATTTGTTCGATCGTATAAGAAACTGGAATGATTTTGTTTTTAAGCGTCAGCGGTTTCCAGGGGCCCAACTCCGATGTGCTAACAGAGATGTCGTAGTAAACCGGCATAATTTTGCTCTCTTTGGAACCAAAATAGAGCCATAAATTTTGGCGGTCTAGAGAATTTTGTTCTACGGATTGAATGGGCATCGCCTCCGGGAGCGTGTCGTAAATCAGGGGATAGATGTGAAACGCAGATGGATTTCCTGCGCTGTCTTTGACGAGAATACCTAAATAAAAAATGACATCACTGGGTAAATTTATTTGAAGTTTATTTTCAATAATCTTTTTACTTTCGGTTCTTAAATCCTTTTCCACTTCTTCAATTGAATGAGACAATCCATAAAACAGGGTCACCGGGGATTGGGTGTCTTTTCCTTCAATATAAAAAGTGGGGGTAGAGGAAGAAATAAAGTTGGCTCCTGCTTCGGGATTGGTAAGGAGTTCTTGAGTTTCCGACTTTACAAATTTTAATTGAGGGGACGTGTTATCGATAATAAAGTCGAAGTCAACCTCCTTTTTTTCATCGTCTCTTTTTAAAATGGCCTTGGCTCTATGCCGTCCGCTATTAAACCCGGGTGAATTTAAAAATGAATCCATAATTTCCCGTTGCCCCATCGTATAGAGATCTTGAAAAATAGGTTTTCTATCTATCCACAAACTTAAAAAAGAGTTCTCCTTAACTTGGGCGCTAAAGTCTATAAAACTTACTTTTTTATTCCCTTGCTCTATCTCGTAGGATCGGCTGTAATAGGGAGTAGAAATTTTTAGGTCAAAAGGGAGGATATCGACTCTCAAATTCAAGGGTAGGACACTTTCATTCCCATCCAAATCTATGGCACGCACGGTGCAGGAATAGATATCGTTTTTAAGAAATGGACGCATGGATTCTGGAATCGTAAGCGACCAGCCAGTGAGATTGTTCCCAACAAGCAGAGTGGCGGAACTTAAGGGGATTTCATTATAGTCCAGATAAATCTGGCAAATATTTTTTTCTCCCCAGGGAGATTTGTCTTTGATAGTTCCTGTGATCATTGGGGTGGGGCCAAAATCGTAAATGCGAATTCCATCCCCCTCTTTTTGTTCCACTGTTATAAAGGGAGCTTCTGTATCATGTTTATTTAAAGTCACTTCTATAGGCTTGGAAACAAATTCGTTTTCGACAGCGTCCAGGGCTCTAAAAATAAAATAGATTTGGGATGGTAAATGGCGCGTAAGTGTCACGTCTCTTATTTTTAAAAGGTTGGCCAGATAGGGTTTATTGATATCAAAGATTTCAACCTCTTGCGATAAAGAGTGAAAAGGGCCCACCATAGACGTAGCCACTTGGACGCTAAACCGGCTATTCAGGCTTAATTTAGAAAAAAAGAATTCTAATCCTTCGGCGCTCGTACGTTCTACTCTAGAGATTGCGATTTCCGGAGCTTCTCCTAAAACTTGGAAGGTAAAGGTTTTATCAATGGAATTAGCGGCAAAGTTGGTTGCTAGTATCTTCAGTTGATACATTCCCGATCTAAAACCATCTCCCGCTTTTTTATGGTTTCCCACATATTTAAATTCGTTTTCTGGAACACTCCATTCCTGCCAATTTCCATCTTCCCATGTGGTTTGGGGAGGATATCTGTCCCTAAATTGATATTCCCCCAGACTATCCACGGGTGTTTTTCCATTTTTATTAGGTCGGAAAAGATTTAAAGAAACGAGCAGCGGTTGAATTGCCATAAAATCATCTTTCATCTTCCAACGGATTTTTAGGGGGCCTTCTCCTTTTTTAATCAGAAGCATTTCATCTTCACCCAAATGAATTTCTTTGTCGTTCCAGACCAATTGGACCTCTTCTAACTCTGGAAGAGGCCTCCAAGCACTAGGATCCGTTGAAATTTTTATTAATTGTTCGCTGAGCGGGGTTACTTTTACATCTATATTCAAATCTATGGAAGGGGCGAAGGTTTCCTCTAAGGAAATATTTTTAAACTGAATGTGCCCTTTCTCTCTTAAATGATAGTAAGCAAAGGCAAAGTTGGGCGCCCAAAAATAACTTTTCATAAACCCCACTATGCAAGGAAACAACCATCCATTTTTATAGGGGATACTTCCCGAAGGCGGACTGTCCGGCAAGTAAATAAGGTTGGTAAAGGGTAACTTGATTTTTTGTCCAATTATTTGCTCGAGGTCTCGCTGATTTCTTACAAAGAGCAAGGTTTCTCCTCCATCATTTTTTGCTTGAATAATCCAGCCATCCCTAAAACGTTCTTTCACTAAGCATTTATTCCATATAGAAACATCCACCGCTTCTGGATTTATCCAACCCGCTTCCGAACATTCCACTGTTTTAAATTCCAATCGCTTAAAATGAAAATCTCGCGGATAAAAATTTTCCGTATCTTTTCCGGAATCATCCGGAGCGGACGGCGTAGGGTTCAATTTTAGTTCTGCTTCATAAAAACCATGGGAAGTTGCCTTTAATTTTAACGTTTTATCTAACCCTTCAAAGAGATCATCATACTTTAAAAGCATGTGAGTGGGACTATACTCATTATCCCCTTTTATACGGATTTTATAGACGTTTGGCGGAGCTACAAAGATGCCAGACCTTTGATCTTTTTCGGTAAGGTTTTCTAGTAAGAGAAAATCTGTCTCTTGGCAATAGGCATAGGAAATTAGAACCAGTAGAAAAAATAAAAGCGATAAAAATTTCATCGCTTCTTTTTTCTGGATTCTTTAAGAACTCCCGCTGCAAATTTGGCCGCTCTTACAGAAGAAAAATATTGGAGGGCTAAGGTTCTCATGTGAGCAGGCCAATGTTCTACTTTACGGTAACGGTATTGGCAAAAAGATCGCACCCAGGCTAGAAACTTTTTTTTCGTCCAGTTCCCTTGGGGCATTTTGTGGCTGGTGCGTTCGTAGGTGCGCGGTTCCTGAATAATTCTCGCTTCCCACTTGGCTCTGCGGATGGTTCCACAGTAACGTCGAGCCAGTTCTTTAAGGGCGGGAGGCCAATCTTTGTTTTCTTTGTAGCGCTTTCCGCAAAATTGCTGCACGCTTTGGATAAATTTTTTATAGGTCCAAAGTGTGTCTTTTAAAATGCCAGCTTCCCACTTAGCTCGGCGAACAGAGCCAAAATGGATTCTCGTTGCTTTGTACAGAGCAGGTGAGAAATCGGCGGTTTTTACATAACCTTTTTTACAGAGTTTTCGTACTTGCTGTAGGACTTTCCTTTTTGTCCATAGGGCCGGACGGCCAATTTGTCCTTCTATTTTTTTGAGCGGTCGCATGAATTCCTCCTATTGTATCATTGTCGCGCGATGGCGGTGAGGCCAAGCGCGCTGATGGTTAGGGCAATTAAATAAACTAAATTGAGTTGTCTTTCCGTAAGTTCTCCAAAGAGAGCGCTAGCGCTGGGTGGTAAATAAAGAATGGATCCCGGTGGAACGGTTGGGTTTATTCTTCCCTTTACAATATCTTCATAACGCAAACTTCTCAATTTTTGATCAGTTCCATTATAAAAACTAATTTTAAAATTATTCCCCGGAGCTCGGTCCATCGCTTCTGCTAGGAGAACGCTAAGAGGGAGATCTCCCGGGTAGTTCCCAGGTTTTTGCACTTTGCCTAATATTTGCACATATCTGTTTTTTTCTTCGGCCCTAAGTCCGGGATCCGCTAAACAGATGTGCAAGAAAAGAATTAAGAGAAAGAACCGCTTCTGTTTTTTCATTAGAATATCAAGGTAAT
>JAHFCA010000044.1 GCA_023249715.1 Elusimicrobiota bacterium | reverse complement strand
ACCTGCGCATTAACTGCTTCTTCTTTTGCTTTAAGTTTCTGCTCAGCTTCTAAATTGATTCTGGTTTTACTCTTTTCCGGTAATAAGTAAGGGACTGTTTCTTGCTCTGGATTTTTTATCTCTGGCCAACGTAATTGAACTGGAGCTATAAGTAAGAGGAGTGAGTTTAAAGGAACATTTTGCTGCAAATTTTCGGCAATAGGTTTAATAACGTCTGCCAACAAATCAACTGCAGGGGGCTCACTCTCATCTTTAAAATTAGGAGCGACATCAATATCTGATAAATCTGTTATAGAAAAATAACCACTCTTATCGATGCGGTCATCCAAATCTTTCCACTGTTCCTCTTTTTTGGAGAATCTTTCTATTAAGTTCGCTTTTATGTTGCTAAAAAAGAGTATGAGATATTCATATTTTAAGCTGCTCGCAAAATTTCCAATTTGGGACCAATTTATTTTCTGTTTTCTCATGACAAGGAATGCGCCAAATAAAGGAAGCAGTACCAATAAACCCGGAACCCCGTATTTCTTAAGAGCATGGAACCGAGCTAAATTTTGAGAGTCAATCTGTAAAATTAGGCTATCTAGAGCCCTTGCCGCCTGGACGTATTCTTCTTTTTGTTTGGAGATCAGCCCCACTATTCGTTGATCCCCGTCCGCAAGATTTCGTTCCAGATTTGTAGCCGCTTCTTCAACCATGCTTAAGCTCTTAGCTGAATATTCCTTGAACTTATCGATCTCACCAGCTAAATCGGGAACACCGCCCTTCTCTCTAAGGATATCTATATGCTCTTTAAAAACTTTCATTCTGTAATAGCTTTGTCGAATAGCGCTTAACCCTTTCAATAACCCTTCCTGCTGTGAAATATTTTTTTCCAGATCAATTTCTTCTTTTAACTTTTGGTTCAATAATTCTTGTTTTTTTCCTATTTCTGAAAGGAATTGATTTAGTTCGGCAATTTTTAAATCATAAGCGCCTAAAGCAGATTGTAAACTTTCTAAAGAAGCATTCGCCTGCAATTTCAGTTCCGTATCATTGGTCATGGGAAGCGATCTTTGAATATTCGGTGCGATATCGTTGAGAACAAATTGACCTACTTCCTTATTTTGCTCAACAAGTGTTTGAGTTATCTCCTGAATATTGATTATGCTTTGAGCAATATTATCCCTGAGAACCATTGTCACATTTACTTCCTCTATCAATTTCCCTGCAGGATATGGTTCTCCTTTTAAGATAGCATTACGATTTGCTTTTATATTCTCAATCGCTGCTTGATACTTAACTAAATCTGCTTTAAGTTCATTTAAAGCTTTAACGTTGGGGGCATTACCTTTTAGAAGAGTTCTTTGGGAACTTTCCGTGAGAGTGATTGCCCGTTCCAATTCAAAAATGGGGTCTCTAATCCCATGGAGAACTTCTAGAACAGGGTAGAGATTAACAGGGGAGTTATCTGCGCTTTTTAATTGCACGTTCAGGTGGGGAGAGATTCCCTTTGGAGCTGCCAAGCTATTGGAAAGAACCTCTCCTGTTTTTATGTTACGACCTTCCTTAACGGTTACGGAATCCAAGTGTCTATAGATCAACCGATATCTGTTATATTCGGACCCTAATAAAATTTCAACTTGAGTTCCACCCCCTGGTATATTTGTTATATTTTCAATTCGCCCATCTGCAATAGTTCGAATGACAGGTGATTTATTATCTAAATAATAGATATTCACTCCTAAATGGGCATCGATTCCCCCCTCTTTTAATCCTAACGGTTCAGAAAGAGTGGGATCTAAGCTGTCTAAATCATCCACTTTAACTTGATCGGAAAATAGATCTATTGGGAAAATTCCACGGTGGAATAAATTGGAGATTACTGTTTTATCCTGCGATTGATAGGAACGCTCCATCATTAAATTAACTAGTTTTATTTTGGCCTCTCTCATTTTTCTGTCATATCGGGCAACAATCTCTGCCAGTGTTGGCGGAAGTGTCGCGGCAGTCTCTAGAGTTTCATCGCTTGGACCCTGGTTTGAATAGAGGGTTGGGCTTGGCGTAACTCTTGCAAAGTTTCCAAAAGATAAGAATCCTGGCACAGATTTATTCTGAACTTGAGCAGGGCGAACAGTAGGTGCAGGAGTGACAGAACTTGCTACTTTAGTTATAACAGGACTGCTTAAAGAAGCTACAAGAGCAACGATTGTTACAATAATCCCCATGGCCCAACGAAGATTCGTTCGAACTCGGTTCTTTTTTGCTTCAATTTTTGGGGAGATAGGAGAAATTTTTTCTTTATCTTGAGAGAGAAGATTATTCCCATTGGCTATTGAACTAGTGACTGCAGCAGGTGCCCGCTCCCGCTTAACTACTTTGCCAAAATTGGGTGAAATTTTCTGCACTTTCTCAATGAGATTAATTCCAGAACGTTTATATTCTTCCAATTTAGCGGTATCTAATAGATTTGTAACCTTAAATTTTTGAGCTCCAGTTACCATCAATTCAGTAATTAAACGACTGACAAGACTAACTCCACCCAACTTAAGATCTCCGGGCATTCCTCTTAAAGTCTCTATCGCTTCTCGTAGCGCATCCTCAAAATCTTTGCTGGCCACACCGGGCGCCTCTATGTCCCGAACATATTCCATCACAAAATTAACGCGAGACTCATCTCCTTGATAGGCTCCTACTATATAGGTAACGCCATTTTGCACTGTAGGTTCAGAGAAAGTTAATCGATTCTTAAAAACATCCATCACCTTTTCAATTCGGCTCGCCAGTTCCAAATCTTTATTTTCTCCTCTTTCCATTTCCCACTTCAATTTTTCTAATTGGTTTTCATATTGGTATATTAAAGAAGATACTTTTTCACTACTTAATCCACTTTTTACCTTATCCTTTTTATTCCCCCCTTTTGCCTCCCCCAAATTCAGTTTAGGGCGAATCACTAAATAAGGAACACCCTTATCGCGGAGCAGCTTCATCATCCCCGGAGTATGGAAACCGCCGGCAATTAAAACAAAACGGTCTTGCTTAAGCTCCTTCGCCTTCTCCAACGCTTTTTCCACCATCACTTCGTTGCGCTTAAAAGCGAGTTTGTAATACCCCTCCTGCAAGTAGCGCATTTGGCCATACGTTAAAGCGCGCGGTTTACCGTTTGCCACTGCATCGTCATTCGAAAGGGCCAACTTTATTTCTTCTTTCTGAATAAACCGCTCTATTTCTTTCCAACCTAAAATGTTAGAGGTTTTCTTTTGTTCTTCCCGGCGCACCGTCTTTCGGTAATCCTCCCAGTCGGTGGGAGTTAACTTTTCATCCCAAAATTTGCTTTCTATTCTCAAACTCCGGTTCACTTCCACGAGCTTTGCTAACTTTTCATCCCCACCCGAAAGTTTAGAGAAAATATCTTTTTCCAACGCCGCCAACTCTTCGCTTACCAAATCACTCTTAATGGCGGCATACTTTTTAAGATACTCAATATAAACTTTCATTTGCGGCAAAGTTTGGTTATGCGCCTCTCCCAACCTTAGAAGTCCTTCGTAATACCGCTCTCCGCTTACTTTCCCCAAACGGTAACTCAAGGATACCTGCCCCAACTGCACTAAACTTTGCTTGTCTAACCGTTCGGTTAAAACATCTAAAAGTTGCTTTCTCTCTTTTTCTACGCCCTCGGTGGAAAAATTCTCTTCCAACTCAGTCATTGCGGAAAGAATATTTAGATTGGGGTATTTTGTAACATTCCAATTCTCTGCCCCCGCTCTTCTTAAGTAGTTAAAATATTCTTTGAGAGTCACTTTTTGTTCCTCAAATTGATGGCTAAGGGCGTCGAGTTCCATCATTTTGCGGCTAAAAGTTTTTGCCTTAATGCGGGCCAATCTTTGCGATAAATTTTTCAAATCCTCAATAATGCTGCTCCGTTCTCTATTTATAATTTCCCGGGCCTTGGCGTTCGCTTCATAAATTTCCTTATCTTCCACCCCATAAATCTTCATCTTGCCGGGCCCTTGCATAATCGCTAGGTACTCTTCGCCTGTAATTTCTCCGTCCTGCAAAAGTCGCTCCGCCATGTCTTTTTTAAGCGCTTCATCCGGAAACACGCTAATCCACTCCGGGCTCACCCGTCCCCAAGCTCCTTCCACGCACACCAGAAGCGGATTATTAGAAGCGGTTCCTTCCGACCCCGCTTGCAAAATCTTTAAAATTTCCGAAGAATTCTTTTGCGCCTCATACATTCCGTGCGCATCTTGAATATGAATCACGAGAGGCATCTCTTTGCCCATATCTTCTTTGCCGCCCCATGCCTCTACCACCGTGCCAATCTCTTCTGGAATTTCTATGCCACTGGCAATACCGCCCCCCGCTTCGCCAATTTCCATCTGGAGGGACTTTTTCTCCGTTGTTTGAAACGCCTTTTCCACTTTTTCTTTTTTCTTCTGTATGGACTCAGCCGCCTGCTTTCTCTCTTCCCAAAGAGAAGCCTCGGCAAAAGGAGTGGCCACAATAGAAAATAAAAGGGAGCCCGCCACGACTACCGCCGTAGAACGCAGCCAGTTTAAATTCTGTTTTTTAATCCAGAACCAAATCATGGCCGTCCCCCAAAAAAGAAAACATCCCGAATGGTGTTCGGGACGTTTTTAATTTTTTGATTCATAAAATTGAATGCGCTCTCTCCCCCAGCCCGTGTTCTATGGTACCCAACCCCTTTAAATTTAAGACTCTCTACGCCAATCCCCATGTGAGCTAAGGCAATCTTCCCTTCCCTAACATTCAAAATTTGTTGCGAATTCCAGTTCCCTTCCCCCTTCGCCATTACCATCTTATCCCAATATTGCTGCTTCAATATATCTAAATATCGGGATTGTTTGTGAGTAGTAATACTCTTTTGAGAATTTGGAGGAAGGTCAAAAAGTGTTTTAAAAAGTCTCTGCGCGCGGCGAAGTGAGGGCTCTAGCGAGAGCGTCTTTTTAAAACCCTTTTCGACTTCCCCAGTACCAGATCGAAAAAAAGCAGTACCACTCATAAACTTATTCGATAAACTCTTCACCACCCACATCTGGAAAAGGTTCCCCTCCGTCAACATGCGCGTTACCGCTCTCTGGCTGGAATATTCAATAATTTTTCCGGAACCGTATATCGTATTTTTCCATCCCCCATCCAGCACCGTCCGCTTCCAAAGTGTAGGGTTCATCACGTGCGCCACTTTTCCAATCGCCACCGGAGCAAAATTAAAACCTTCAACCTGGCCGCCGATCAGAACCACTTGAGTAAACCCATTATTTAATCCGCTTAAATGAAAAAAAGAGATTAGCGTTATAATGCGCATCACTCTATTTTTAAACGCTAATCTCTTAAGATGCTTATTCATTGTTTGGTCACCATTGACCCTTATTTCCCATGCGTAAAGTTTAACCTATATACACGAAACTATTCTTAAACTTTTTGTAACTTTTCTGTAACATTTTTGTAACGTTACATTTTTTTACATTATGGGCTGGACCCCCAAATTATTGTCGAAACTAGCCAAAATTTCAACCCCACACTTCCTCGCGCCTAAACCCGTTTTATGCAGATTGAGAAAAGAGTTTGTGGAATCTAAACCACTCTCCGGCCTTTTGTCCCAGGCGCATCTTTTCTCTTATATTTTCCAGAATATTTAATTGAACCTTATCCCTTAAATTCGACCACCTAGTGCCATTGATGGAATAAACTTCCACTTCTTTGCCTGCATTTAAATAAGGCAGGAGCTGAGAGGGCTGTTGTATCACATATTTACATTCCAAACTCATATTCAAATTAGACAGAACCTCTTCTATTATTTTATCTTCCCTATCTAAAGCAATTCCCAGACTTAGGCCCTTTCTTTCGTTGAGCGCTCTCTTAGCTCTTTCAATGACTGCCCTTACCGCGGGGATATGGTTTACAATTAATTCGCTGTTTTCTTTTTTTGTTTCTATAAAATCGTTCAAGTCAATTAAGAGAATGGCCTCTTTTCTAATTTCGGAGGTCCCCTCTTCATCTAATAAAGTATTCTTCGAATAAGATACACCCGTATATTTTTCAATCTGAGCAATAGCAGAGGTAAGTTCTTCCTGCGGAGAGGTAACAAGGTCTAAAGTACCAACTTTAAAATTAGATTTTCTAATCGCCTCCGACCTCCCCAGAGATAAGAATTTAAAGGGCTTGAGTAATAAGGCAGAAATAGCTACTGCCCACCAATCCACGGAAAACCCATGAGATTGCGCTATCCCCTGCCAATCGATGGCCCCAGCGCTTTCCGCCAATGGCCCCACTAGCAAGAAAGGAACAAACCAAAATAGATTCATTTTATTCTCTCTCTCTTGCCCATTCCCGTGGAAGCGACGAACCGCTTCAACTAGATTTCCCCAGAGATTTTTCTTAACAGAATTTTGAATTCTTGCCATGACAGAATTGACTACCAGGTGAAATGTAGAATCCTTTTCTAATTTCATCTCCTGAATTAACTGAAATAAAGTTTTTTCCTTCATATTCGGTAAAAAGTTCAACAAAGCAAAAATATCATTCATCCCCTGCTTATATTGTAAATAAACATCCTGATCTAAATTAATCAGTTCAGATATCCACACAAGCTGCTCCAGATAGATCGCTTTATATTGGATGTTTTCCGCGTTACGGCTCCTGTGGTCTAAATAAAAGAGAAATCCTCTAAAAGTCCGAGGAAAATTCCCATCCCACTCTTTTCCAATGTAGTCTATCGGTTCGCTGCTTTGAGCATTCGCCGCCAAATCCATAATTAACTTGTAATCCCGGGACAACTCGCCAATACTGGTATCCCGGGGAACAACGGTTGTCATAATATGTTTAAATTCCGCGGCATGATGGCGAATAAAATAGAAAAAGTCCCTCGGATTTAAACTCATAAAATAATCAATGATCGAGCTCACTTGGTCCAAACTGAATAAAGATTGGTTCTCGCTTAGCCGCGACTTGGCTAAAATTTTGAGCATCTCTTCTCGAACGAGCGGATTTTCTGCGTGCAACATAAGGTCGTATGCCTTGTCGTAATCGGCTCCTCCGGCCTGGAGAGCAATGTGCATAAGCTCCCACATGGCGTAAGCGCTAATATATCCCATCTGTTTTCTATTTATTCGATCTGTCATCGAATTTAACGCGGCCAGCTCTTCCAGCAGCTCAATATCGCTTTCCAGCGCTGCGCCAAAAAATCCTTCCTTGCGCAAAACTTTAAAGCGGGACATAAAATAAGTGTCCGGAGTATCGACCAACTCTTTTTCTTTGTAAATAGAATGAAGAATTGAATTTTCTAATCCAAAATTAGGAAAATACTCTTTTGTAATTCGGGAAATTTCCTCTTCTATTTTCCCTCGGATTAACTCTATTTTTCCTTCTGCGCGAATAGCGACTTGTGGCAGATAATTATCTTGGAAAATTTCAATAAAGAACGGGAAAACCCTTGGTTCCAAACCATAAATCATCGCCAAATCGCCATGGGTAAATTCCCTTTCCGGGTCACTATAAGTCAAAAGGGAAAGACCGCCCAGCTCTTTTACTTTTTGAATGGCAGAGCGCATCATGTCTCCAAAAACGCCCGGAAGTTTCCCGGCGCTCATTTTATTAAAGAGCATATTCACTAAGTTAAAGGATCTGCTGCTATGCAAATTGCCGGAAATAACCGAGGTTACCGAGAAAACTGTTTTCTCGTTAGCAGATAAAAACTCATAGTATCGTTGCGCAATAGATTCTGGGTGGAACCACTCGCTCAACGTTTTTTCCCTCTGTTTTAATTTCGGATTCACTTTATTCTCCGGACTGGTTCTATAATTAAAACCTCCCGTCGAATTTCGCACGATTCTAACCGCAATCTCTCCTAAATAAGGATAGTCCCTCCGAGGAACACCTACCACAGCCCCTTCCACCTCCTCCCCTAAATGTAAGAAGAGTCCGTGCTTGGGAGTATCCATTTGCGATTGAAGATAATTGCCAGACTCAAGCCGTAGCATTGAAATAACTTCAATATCCTCCTCTTTCAAAGATTCAAAGACCTCATCCATCCTAAGCGCTGCGAAGAGCTTCTCTTTAAAATCGAGAATAGTGTCATCCACCGCTCCCACGCTAACCACATAAAGTCGAATCACTTTTTTTCTCTCAATTCTGCCCGGGCTATCGCTCCCTTTTTTATCGCAATGGCTCAGGACCAAGCGCGCTAACTGGTCAAACATTTTTTGTTCGACTAAAGTTGGAGAAACAACTTCTTTTTTACCGCTCCTCTTTTTAGAACCGCGGTACTCCCCCTCCCTTTCCAATTTTTTTCTCACCTGCGTTCCTACCTCGTTCCAATCCACTACTTTTGGTTTTCCTATCCATCCCTTATTATTCAAAGCTCCTAAATCAATGCGATCCTCGTTACGCCGCGCCACATAAACAATATCGCCTTCTTTGGGCAAAAGCGATCTCCACCAATCCCGATCTTCCCCTCGTTTCCATCTCTCCATTCTTACTCCCTTTTTCTTAATAGCGAGGGTCCCATCCGTACCCATGCTCTCCAACAATAATTTTAAGATCGCATTTTCCGCCCAGGAGCTGGAAAGATAAAACATTTTGCTAAACTCCATCCCATTATAGGGCTCCTTCCCCAGGAAGGAAGAGACCGCCCCCTTCAAATCTTTCGCCATCTCTTTTAAAAAGCGAATCGCGTTCTCGTCTTCCGTGAGCGCTCCGGCATTTAACAATTCCAGGAAGAACCGGATCGCAGAGGTATCTCCGCTATCTAATAATTTCTTTTCATAGATTATTCTTATATTCGCAGGAACGCTCTCGCTTATTTTTACAACCCAATTTTCCATCTCATCTTTTTGTAAACTGCCAACCGCTTTAGCCCAATTTGGAATATTAATAGATATTTTAAACGCATCGGCTTTTATCTGAACAGAAAGTTTTTTCTCTTCTAAATTAGAAAGAAAAAGTGTCACAAGATATTCTCGCGCTTTTTCTTGTAACCAAAGCTTCCGCTTTTCTCCTATCAACGGCAGCCAACTCATAAACCAGACTGCTAATTGCAAATAGATATTTTCATCTATCCTAGGCTGAGAAAGCGCATTCTCTAAAAGCTTTAAAAACTCCTTACTTTCAAAATCAGGGTTTGGAATAATTTCATCTTCGATCTGAACAGAATTAAATTCAAATCCCTGCAGGCGAAGCGCTCTCATGCGCCCTATCACTTCAAAAACATGGTTGGGCCCTCCATTTACCACTAAATCTACCGAACGAGGATTTCGCCTCGCCACCTCTTCTGGTGAAAATAGCGGCCCCGTCCCTTTCTTTTCCCTCAACGGCCCCGTTATTGCCCGGGATTTTTTTGGCTGAGGATCCAAGAGCGCAGGTGGATTTTCACCGTTTATTTCTATCTCTGGCGCTAGATCTTTTTTAGTTATCGCACCCTCAACGTTTTTGGGTATATTTAATTTAAGCGAGTTTCTTATGAGCGCTCCCTTCTTATCCCAGATAGGGAGTCTTCTTGGGTTCACTCTTACCTTTCCTCTTATCGTTTCAGGTAGCACATAAACGT
>JAHFCA010000043.1 GCA_023249715.1 Elusimicrobiota bacterium | reverse complement strand
CTATTTAGTAGAAGAAGGCTCTCGTATCTGGATCGACCCTGCCCCTCCCGCTAATCTTTTGGATATTGTTCATTTTTTACATAAAACCCCTTTAGCCGCGTTACTTTTTCAAAAAGGTTATTTAGTTCTTCAGGGAAGCTGTGTGGCCAATGAAGAGGGAGCCGTTGTTTTTACAGGCGACTCGGGCGTTGGAAAATCAACTCTGGCTATGGCTTTTCTCAAGAGAGGTTGGCGTTTCCTTTCCGATGACTTAGTCATTTTAAAATTTGATGCAAGCGGAAAACTTTTTGTTTTACCCACCTATCCTACCATCTCCCTTTTTTTAGATTCTATAGAAAAACTGGATGTGGCGCCATTATACTCGCGCCTCCATACAAATATTGTGTCCGTTAAAAATTCTTTAGTTTCGACGCCCCAACCCTTAAAATTTATTTATGCATTATCCGTTTATAGCCAAGATACAGTGCAAGTTAAAGAAATTAATGGCGCCTTTACCCATACTTTATCCTATATCTCTTTTATGCTTTATAATGCTCTGATTGGTTTAATTTGGCTGGATATAAAAAAATTATCTAATTATGTAACGTGGATTCGAAACAACGTCTCTATAAAATCTATTCATAGACCAACCTCTACATGGCAGATGGAATCTTTAATCCAACAGATTGAGGAAAGCATGCTATGGGTAAAATAATTTGGCTTGCGTCTTACCCAAGATCGGGAAGCACCTGGTTAAGAACTCTATTGACCAACTATATAAAAAATAAGGATACCCCGATAAGCATCAACCAACTCCTAGGGGGCCCTCTGGGTTCTTCCAGACAATGCTTTAATGAATGGGTTGGAGTAAACGCTTCTTCCTTAACAGATTCGCTCATTTTAAACCTTAGGCCGCATGTCTACCGTTCTATCAGCCGCCATTCTAAAGAGATTTTATTTATTAGAGTTCACGATCGTTGGCATCGCACTGATAGCGGGGAAGCCCTTTTCCCGGAAGAGATTACGGAAGGTATCGTCTATATCATTAGAAATCCGCTTGCGGTCGCGGTATCTAATAAATATTTTTGGAATAAGGATATCGAGAAATCGGTGGAAATGCTATGCAATGATAATTTTTCACTTTCTCAATCAAAAAATAAACTTTCCACCCTTCTAGAACAGCATTTGGGCTCCTGGGGCGCTCATGCGCAAAGTTGGGTGGATAGGCCAAAATTACCGCTCCTCCTAATTCGTTATGAAGATTTATTTGAGAACACAGAAAAAACTTTTGGGGAGGTCGTAAAATTTTGCCATTTGGATTACGATTTACCGCGTCTCCAAAAAGCGATCAGACATTCTCAATTGAGTGAACTCCAAAAACAAGAGAAAAATTTTGGGTTTCAGGAACATTACCAAAAATCTTTGGATTTTTTCTTTCGTAAAGGTAAAATTAATTCATGGAAAGATGAAATACCAAAAGTGTTGATTCATAAGCTGAAAGAAAAGAATGGAGAAGCGATGCGACGATTTGAATATCCTATAGATTATTAATAAAATACATTTTTAATATCTTTACTTAATGCTAAAAGGAATTTAAATTGGAAAATCAAAAAAATGCGCCCAAACACCCGTGGCAAACACCTAGTTTTGAACAGATCCCATTAGTTAAAGCGCTTTCAGCTACAAATTCAGGAACATTAGATGGTGGGCCCCCACCCAATTATCGTTCCTAGCAATCCTTCTTTTCTTTAATAAGAAATTGCTCCAGTAAACTCTTGCTGGAGTTTATATTTTTTAAAAACATACCCCGTGAGCGCAATATTTGGAATGGTCTCCTTAAATAATTGCCCTATTCCCTACGAAGAAATGAATCGGATGAATAGGGCTTTATCGTTTCATGGTTCCAATAGTGGGAATATATGGTTAGAAAAAAATGTTGGACTAGGACAGCGTCTGGTCTGTATAACACCGGAAGATCAATTCGAAAATCAGCCCACCTTTAGTAAAGATAGAAATTTTGTGTTTGTAAGCGATGGTCTGATCCATAACCGACCCGAACTTACTCAAACCTTGAGAATACCTATCCACGAAGCTAAAAAAATGGGTGACTCCGAATTTATCGCGCGCGCCTATGAAAAATGGGGGGAGGAATGTACAAAACACCTGATTGGTTCTTTTGCCTTTGCGCTGTGGGATATTAAAAAGCGGTCTCTTTTTATGTCCTGTGCTCCGACCTTGGCAACTAAACCCATTTTTTACTATTCCTCTCCACAAATATTTATTTTTGCCACAATGCCCAAAGCTCTTTTAACCTTCCCGTTTATAAAAAAAGAGATGGATCTCAACCATTTAGCCGATTTTCTTTCCAGAACTCCCCGGGAATTAGGCAGCACATTTTATAAATCCATAAAACTATTAAATGGCGGACATTCTTTATCATTGCAAAATTCCCAACTAAAAATTAAAAGTTTTTATAATCTAAACAACATCCAAGAACTACGGTTTCCCCAGGATGAAGATTACATGGAAGCGTTCAATGAATTGTTTGAGCGAGTGATTTCAGATAATCTTAGAAGCATAACACCGATTGGAGTTTCGATGAGCGGTGGTTTAGATTCTACATCCATAGCAGCTACCGCTTCTCTACTGCTCAGTAAAGAAAATAAGCGTTTATCCTCCTTCACAGAAGTGCCCCATAAAGGATTTAAAGAAATTAATTCAAAATATCATCATTCTAATGAGATACCCTATGTTCAAGCGATGGGTCGGATTTATCCTAATTTAGATTTAAATTTTATCCGCACTGACGGAACGATTTTTTTAGACGATTTAGACACTTTTTTTGATGCGGCGGAAATGCCTTTTATGAATACCTCAAACCGTGTATGGATAGAATCCATTTTTAAGCAAGCTCAGGAACAAAATATTCGAGTTTTGTTATCGGGTGTGGGTGGTAATTTAACGATGAGCTGGGATGGGAAGGGTCTATTGTCCTACTTATTCAGGAAGGGAAAATGGCTGAGTTTATTCTCTCAGGCATGCCATATCGGGAGAGAAAACTCTCAATCTACGGCTCATGTGCTTACGAGCCAGTTGCTATTTCGAGTTCTCCCTCTATCTTTTAAAAGGAACGCTTTAAAAATAGTTCAGAAAGAGGATCCAATACTTAAATTGGCACATCCCTGGCGGGCATACTCTCCCATACTTCCAGAATTTTTTAGAGCGCAAAGAGTAGAAGAACGCGCCCGTAAAAAGAATCATGATTTTTATTTTATCTCCAGACCTTTTAACTTTTGTCATTGGCGACAAAGTAAATTAACGCCCCTATTGCAAAGCTATCCCAATTATTTTAGCGGATATCAGGCGCTTTTTGGCATTGAAGAGCGTTTCCCCGCCTATGACTCCCGCATCGTTGAGTTTTGTCTTTCACTACCAGAAGATCAATTTATGCGTAAAGGCGACTCCCGATCTTTTATTAAAAGGGCCATGAAAGATAAACTGCCGCAAGAAATCTTACAGAACACAAAACGCGGTCTTCAATCAGCCGATTATTTGGAGCGGCTATATCAAGCCCGCGTAAGAATTTTGAATGAGATAAAAATAATGGAAAAGTATAAGTTTATACAATCTGTCATTGATTTAAAAAGAATGATGCGATTAGCGGAAAATATATCCTTGGCTAATAGAGATCAAATTCAAATACGATACGATTACATGGATGTCTTACAAATGGGTCTTATGGCGGGAAAATTTTTACTTTGGTTTGAGAAGGGAAATTCTGATCCTCTTGACGCCAACCCTCTTGAATCTTGAAAAAAGAGTCAGGTTTGTTATAATGAAATCTAAATTTAAAGAGGAGAGATTGCATGACTTATATCCAACTGGAGCTTAGTAAAAAGGAAAAAATACCGACAGATAACGTTTTAAGTGTTGCCCCTTTTCCTGCGTCCAAGAAAATCTATGCGCAGGGGAAAAATCCAGAGGTTAAGGTGGCCCTGCGGGAAATTCAGCTGGAAGATGCCTCCCGAGAAACCTTTGTTGTGTACGACACCTCCGGCCCCTATACAGACCCCAAAGAAACAATCGATATCCGTAAAGGTTTAAAGCCTCTCCGTCACCAATGGATCCTAGAGCGCGGCGATGTAGAACCTCTATCCAAAATTTCCTCTCTCTACGGCCAATCGAGGCTGGAAGATTCCAATTTAAACCCCATTCGCTTTCCCAATTTAAAGAAGCCCTATCGCGCTAAGCAAGGTGGCAATGTCACCCAAATGTATTATGCCAAGCGCGGTATTATTACTCCGGAAATGGAATATATCGCTATTCGGGAAAATCAAAGAATTAGCGATTTTAAAAATTTAAAACGCCACAAGGGGGAAAATTTTGGCGCCCAAATTCCCGATCAAATCACTCCAGAATTTGTGCGGCAGGAAGTGGCGCGAGGCAGAGCGATTATTCCCGCCAATATCAATCACCCGGAAAGCGAACCGATGATCATCGGGAGAAATTTTCTCGTTAAAATTAACGCCAATATCGGAAATTCCGCTGTAACTTCTAGCATAGAAGAAGAAGTAGAAAAGATGATCTGGGCGATCCGTTGGGGAACCGATACGGTCATGGATCTCTCCACAGGAAAAAATATTCATGAAACCCGGGAATGGATTATTCGCAATTCTCCCGTGCCCATTGGCACAGTTCCAATTTACCAGGCTTTAGAAAAAGTGGGGGGAAGGCCGGAAGATCTTACTTGGGAACTATTTCGCGACACGCTTCTAGAACAGGCGGAACAAGGGGTGGACTATTTTACCATTCATGCCGGAGTGCTTTTGCGCTATATTCCATGGACGGCAAATCGCGTTACGGGAATTGTCTCCCGCGGCGGCGCCATTCTGGCAAAGTGGTGTTTAGCGCATCATAAAGAAAATTTTCTCTATACGCATTTTGAAGAAATTTGCGAAATCATGAAAGCGTACGACGTTTCTTTTAGTTTAGGGGATGGATTAAGGCCCGGCTCCATTGCGGACGCGAATGACCGCGCCCAATTTGGCGAACTGGAAACATTGGGTGAACTTACTCAAATTGCGTGGAAACACGATGTGCAGGTGATGATTGAGGGGCCCGGCCACGTTCCCATGCAGCTCATCAAAGAAAATATGGATAAGCAGCTGGCAGTCTGTAAAGAAGCTCCCTTTTATACTTTAGGCCCGTTGACCACAGATATCGCCCCCGGATACGACCACATTACCTCCGCCATAGGAGCCGCCATGATAGGTTGGTATGGCTGCGCCATGCTCTGCTACGTAACTCCCAAAGAACATTTGGGATTGCCCAATAAAAAAGATGTTCGAGATGGAGTGATCGCCTATAAAATTGCGGCTCATGCGGCCGATTTAGCCAAAGGGCACCCCAGGGCACAAGCGAGGGACAACGCTTTAAGCGATGCCCGATTCAATTTCCGTTGGAACGATCAGTTTAACTTGTCTCTGGACCCAGAAACGGCCAAAGATTTTCACGATGAAACTCTTCCCGCGGACAACGCCAAGAAGGTTCACTTTTGCTCCATGTGCGGCCCGCAGTTTTGCAGCATGAAAATTACTCAGGATGTGCGAGACTTTGCCAAAGAGCAAGGACTTTCTACCGATGAAGCGTTGCAAAAGGGAATGGAAGAAAAATCAAAAGAATTCATCACCAGCGGCGCCGAAATCTACCAAAAATCCTAAGGAAGAAGGAACTATCCCTTCCTATGAAGATAGATTTACATACTCATTCCACTTATTCAGATGGAACCTTAGCGCCGGAATTGCTGGTGGAAGCGGCATCTAAGGTGGGGATTACCCATTTAGCTCTTTCCGACCACGACTCTACCGAAGGATTATCCCGAGCACGGACTAAAGCGGCGCAGTTAAACATAACTCTTATTCCGGCAGTAGAAATAAATACCGAAACGAACCCTATCCACATTCTGGGATATTTTGTAGATGAGAATGATTCAAATTTTTTAAATACTCTCAAGAAAAATAGAGACAGCCGGGAGCACCGCATGAACCTCATGCTTGAAAAATTGAAAGGGCTGGGAATCAATATCTCTAAAGAAGAATTATTAAACGGAAATAAAGACACAGCGCTTGGCAGACCGCATGTGGCCGATAACCTCATCAAAAAAGGGATTGTAAAATCCAGAGCAGAAGCGTTTGACCGATACCTGGGGAAAGGTTGTCCGGCTTTTGTCCCTCATAAAGACACGACGCCGGAGGATGCCATTCAAACGATATTGGCAGGGAAAGGGGTCCCCGTTTTGGCTCACCCCGGTTTTGGTGTCCAAGAAGAAACGATCCGCTTATTAACTGAAAAAGGGCTGCAAGGTCTTGAAGCTTATTATCTCAAACATTCTCCGGATCAAATAAAAAAATTTTTAGAGATTGCAAAGCGATATCACTTAGTGGCTACAGGAGGGTCCGACTATCATGGCCCGGGGTCCGGGCATGAAGCCTTGGGGCAAGCGAACGTTCCTCTTAACACTGTAGAAGAAATATTAAAAAGAAAAGAAAAACTTTTTTGAAACCCATGGCTAGCATTACAGAAGTTTCTTTATCAGAAAAAATAAAAGAGCTTAAAAAAAAGCAAGAGGGTGTTATCGTCGCTCACAACTATCAAATTGGCGAGATCCAAGATTTAGCCGACTATGTGGGAGATTCTTTAGGCATGGCCAAATATGCCGCCACCGTACAATCCAAAGTTATTTTAGTCTGCGGAGTCCATTTTATGGCGGAATCGGCCGCTATAATGAACCCTAAAAAAACTGTTCTAGTGCCCGATTTAGAAGCGGGCTGTTCCCTCTCGGAATGCATTACAGTAGAACAACTCCAAGCCTGGAAAAAAGAACATCCTGGCGCTGTAGTCGTCACCTATATCAACACGTCTGCGGCCGTAAAAGCGGAGTCCGATATCTGTTGTACGTCTTCCAACGCTTTAAAAATTGTGGAATCTATTCCTCAAGATAAAGAGATCCTTTTCGTTCCCGATATGTATTTAGGTCAGTGGGTGCGCACTCAATCGAAGCGCAAAATTCACCTCTGGAATGGCTCTTGCCACACGCACGTAAGAATTCGTCCGGAACCCATCGAACAGCTAAAAAAAGAACATACGTCCGCAGAATTCCTCATGCACCCCGAATGTGGTTGCCTGACCGCCTGTATGTCGATGGCGGACAGAATTTTATCCACCGATGGAATTATTAAACGAGCGAAAGAATCTACCGCCAAAGAATTTATTATCGCCACCGAAACAGGGATTTTACACCGCTTAAAAAAGGAAAATCCAGATAAGATTTTTTATCCGGCAGCCCCAGAGGCTACCTGTGAATTTATGAAGAAGAATACTCTAGAGAATGTTCTGTGGTCTTTGGAAGATATTCAATATGAAGTCACCGTTCCCGAAGATATTGCGATTAAAGCCAGACAAGCTTTAGAAAGAATGATGGCAATAAGTTGAGGTGAAAAAATGATTGCGCAATTTACATTACTCCCTGTAGGAACAAAATCGGATTCACTCTCTACTATTTTAGCTCAGGCGCTTAAACCAGTTATAGAGAGCAATTTAAACTACAAAATCACTCCCATGGCCACTATTGTAGAAGGAGAGTGGGAAGAGATTATGAGCCTCATTGACCGTTGCCGAAAAATTTTATCAAAAAAATGCGACCGTGTTTCACTATCCATTTCCATTGATGACAGAAAACGCGCCAAAAATCCCATGAATGCTAAAATTCAATCCCTTGAAAAAAAGATGGGAAAAAAGCTGAATAAATAAATTAAGGAAAAATATTCTTATTATATCCGCGCGAAGGCTTGGAGTTCTTGCGGTAGGCCGAATTTTACGTTTTCTGGAACTGTTTCCACTTCTTCTAAATCTTTTACACCCAACTTTCTAAAATAGTCTAAGACTTCTTTTACCAAATGTTCCGGAGCGCTCGCTCCAGCGGTAATTCCTATGACTTCAATTTCCTCTAACCATTCGGGTTTAATTTTGGTTACATCATCAATTAAATAGGCGCTTACGCCCTGGTCCTGGGCAACTTCCGCTAAACGTTTAGAATTAGAAGAATTTTCTGAACCTATCACTAAAATTAAATCCACATTTTCTACCAATTTTTTAACAGCAGTTTGCCGGTTGGTGGTGGCATAACAAATATCTTCTTTGGGAGGGAAAATAACTTTGGGAAATTTTTTCTTAATGGCATCGATTGTGGCTTTAGTATCGTCCAGAGAAAGCGTGGTTTGTGTAATAACGGCCACTTTATCTGGATTTTCCACTTGCAATTTTTCCACATCTTCCGGAGTATCCACTAAAAGTATGCGGTCAGGCGCTTCGCCCATGGTGCCAATCACTTCATCGTGTCCCTCATGCCCCACTAACAAAATAGTGCAGCCCTGCTTGGCAAAAAGAATCGCTTCCATATGAACTTTAGTCACAAGCGGGCAAGTGGCATCGATGAGCCGTAATTTTTTTATTGTTGCCTGATTTTTAATTTCCGGAGAAACTCCATGCGCGGAAAAAACAAGAACGGCCCCATCCGGAACTTCGGACACTGCGTTCACAAATACGGCGCCTCGACTCCCTAAGTCTTTAACGACAAAACGGTTATGAACAATTTCATGGAAAACATAGACGGGAGGGGGATAAATCTTAAGCGCAATCTCTACAATTTCTATAGCGCGCTCTACCCCGGCGCAAAAACCGCGCGGTTTAGCTAAGATCAATTTTTTAAGTGTCATTGTCTTCATTTAAATTCAAAAATGGAGCGGGTGAAGGGAATCGGACCCTCGTCTGGAACTTGGCAAGCTCCCGTTCTACCATTGAACCACACCCGCATCTATCGCACCCTCGCGCTTGGGCTTGATAACCGCGGCGCTAAAGTTTTTATTATTATACAATTATTTAGTGATGATTGATTTTGCGAACGAGGGGTTTTCTAGAAGCAAAACCTTCATCCAGACTATGCCAAAACCGAACTTTTTTTTCGCCGTATTTCCAACAGAGAAACACTTCATCTTCAGCATCATCTAACACGTGAGGAAAATCTACAAGCCCAATTTCTAAATCTTTAATGGAACCCCCCATATCCAATATGAAATCTAATTCTTTTTTAGCTCTTTCTAAAAGAAAATGGGCCTGAGATGCTTTAATTTGTTGCCCAGCAATATCTTTTGAATTTTGAATCTGGGGATCTTTTAAATTTTTTCGCAATTTTTGCAATATTACTTGCGCATTCTGACGCAAAGTCCAAAAATTTTGAAAATGTTCTTCCAATCTTGGAATTAAAGCATTCACTTCATCGCAGGTAAAAAAATGGTTTGGATCTATGGCAGCCATAAAGTTTATTATGATTTTTTTTGAACTTGTAAGTCAATAGGATGACAATGAACCGGTTAAAAGCTATAATTTATCGTCTATGGAACGAAGAAACAGCTTTTTGCCATTTTCCAGACCTTCTCTTGGGAAAGAAGAGTTTGAAGAGGTTTTAGACACCTTAAAATCGGGCTGGATTACCACGGGTCCTAAAGTCCAAAGGTT
>JAHFCA010000177.1 GCA_023249715.1 Elusimicrobiota bacterium | reverse complement strand
GAAAAGAAAAATGGATGGCAATATTGAGGCGCTTATTCTAAAATAGCGTTGTGTTAAAAACTAAAGCGTATGCTGTTTTTCAACCTAAAGGGATGCTGTTTCCTTATACCTTTAACAGAAGGGAACCGCGCGATAAAGATGTCGTTATCCACATCCATTATTGCGGCATTTGCCACAGCGACATCCACACTGTACAAGGGGATTGGGGGGAACCCCAATACCCTCTGGTGCCGGGCCACGAAATTGCCGGAGTCGTCGCGCAAGTGGGGAACAAAGTCACCCATTTTAAAGTGGGAGAAAAAGTGGGAGTGGGTTGCTTTGTAGATTCCTGCCGCAACTGCGCGCCATGCCAAAAAGGGTTGGAACAATACTGCGCCGCCGGCGCCGTTTTCACCTACAACTGCACAGAAAAAGATGGCGCTCTCACTCAAGGCGGCTATTCCGATAAAATTGTCATCAACGAAGACTACGTTATACGCATCCCGGATTCTTTGCCTTTAGATAAAGCCGCGCCTCTCCTCTGCGCCGGGATCACTCTCTATTCCCCGCTTAAACACTGGAAAGCGGGGCCAGGGAAAAAGGTGGCGGTGCTTGGTTTTGGAGGGTTGGGCCACATGGGGGTAAAACTCGCGCGCTCTTTGGGGGCAGAAGTAACCGTCTTAAGCCAGTCTCTTAAAAAAGAAGCAGACGCTCTCCGCATGGGAGCGAACTATTTTTATTCCACCGCCGATCCCAAAACATTCGAAAAACTTTTTTGCAGTTTCGATTTAATTTTAAACACAGTCTCCGCGAATATAGACTGGAATAAAATTTTAAGTCTTCTCGCTCTGGATGGAACCTTAGTCACGCTGGGCGTGCCCAAAGAAATGGTACCGGTGCACGCGTTTGCTCTATTAATGGGTCGCAGAAGCTTGGCAGGCTCTCTCATTGGCGGGATACAAGAAACTCAGGAGATGATGAACTACTGCGCCGAGAAAAGCATTACTCCGGAAATTGAAACTATTCCCATGCAGCAGGTCAACACAGCGTACGAACGCATCCTAAAAAGCGACGTCCGCTACCGCTTTGTTATCGACAATGCTTCTCTTCAATAAAGAGAAGAAAATTTAAAATCTGAATTTTTTATATTTAGGCCTGGCAAAGGCGCGATGGCGCGCTTTGCGAAAACAATCGTCGCAAATGGTGTGTTGGTGGATAACGGGCAAACTATTACCGCATCTGCGGCATTTTTGGCGATGGTCCCCTTTAGCAGCGAGCACCTGATCTATTTTTTCAATTAGGCCCCACTTATAATTTAAAACTTTTTCTCTTTCTGCGCCAAACCGGCTTAGCTCCTCCCGGTGAGAGAGCCAAAGATAAATATCGCACTGTTCTACCACGTTTTCAGAAAATAAGAGAGAATCTACGCTCGATCTAGCTCCCCGTTCCATGGCAGAGGGAAGGGGAAAAGGCCTGTGCGCCAATACGCTTTGCACGCAAGCCCACCAATAGGGAAACGTCTCGCGGCTGGCGGGCGCTTTTATCAAAGTAAAAACCACGTCGAATCCTAATCGATTTACTTCCTCTTCCTTTAACAAACTGGCCAAACTTTTTTGGTGGTCTAAGTCCGAAGGTAATACCACATCCCTTAGCTCCGCCGGCACGGCATTACTCTTTTCCCAAAGAGTCAACCGCATCTCCAAAGGGCCCGACATATTTTGAATGTCGGCCAATTCCGGAGATACCCGCGCATACTCTAAATGCGGAGGCTCCGTGTCAAGCAATTCCTTTAAATTTCTAAGTTGTTCGTGAGTTAACGCGCCCACCTGCCCAAACTCTTTAATTTTATATCGGCCGGCCCGCCCCGCAATTTGCCGCGTTTCCGCGGGAGTGAGCGCCCGAATGCTTTGACCGTCAAATTTTGTAAGAGAAGTAAAACAGACTTTCGCTGCAGGTAAATTCATCCCCATCCCTATAGCATCCGTCGCTACACACAGTTTAGATTCGCCATTAATAAAACGTTCTGCCTGTTTCCGTTTTACTTCTGGTGGAAGATTGCCATAAATAGCAGTAACGGACCACCCTCTTTTTTCAAAATAGGTTTTTAAGCTCAGCACTCCCGCGCGGCTAAAGGCTACAAAAATAGTGTGTTCTTCGGGACGGTCTATGCTCCAGGGTTTAGAAGCCACGGTTAAAGGTTGGAGCCTCAAATGCTTTATCACGGTAAAAGAATATCCCAACTTGCTTAAAATTTTTGAAATTAATTTTTCCGCGTCGAGTGAAGCGATAATTTCTATTTGTTTTGCTTGGGCCAACGCTAGAACCCGCATCCAAGCCCAACCCCGCTGTTCATCCGCCACCATTTGGGATTCATCCAACACAATACAATCTACCGGCAAGGAGGGATTAAACATTTCTACGGTAGAAGATAAATAAGGAGCCCCGGGGAGAATTGCTTTTTCTTCTCCCGTTAAGAGAGAGCAGGGGAATTTTTGTCCGTTCAATTTATCCGCTATTTCCCAAGCTAACAATCTTAACGGAGCCAAATAAACACCCATCGCGGATTTTTTTAAGGTTTCAATGGCGCGGTAGGTTTTTCCGGAATTGCTGGGTCCCAAATGCAGCGTAACCTGGCAACCCATTCCTCTTTTGCTCCCGACTGACTCGGAGAGTATACTGGTAAAACTCACTGTTTCTCTTTCCAGGCGCCGATGTTCTCTCAAATAAAGTTTTCGCTCTTTAGCCATTTCTCACTCTTACCCTAGTTGCCCGCAGGCGGCGCCAATATCCTGCCCCTGGGGCTTGCGGGTATGCGCAATAAAATTTTTGCTTTTTAAAAACTGAAAGAACGCTTCCATCCGATCTTTACGAGAAGTTTTATAGGGAAGGTCCGGCACAGGGTTATAGGGAATTAAATTAATTTTTGGCTGCCGCTTAAATCGAATAGAATTTAAAACAGCCGCTAATTTTTCAGCCTCTTTTATTCCGTCGTTGACCCCGTCTAAAAGAATGTATTCAATGGTTAAATCGGAATCATTTTCCGCTTGAAATATTTTGCACGCCTCCAACACCTCCCTAACAGAAAATTTAGAGGAGACCGGCATAATTTTTTTACGAATAGCCTCGTCGGCGGAATGGAGAGAAAGCGCCAGATTAATATTCAAACGCTCCAACGCTATTTTTTTAATCTGAGGCGCGACTCCCGTTGTGGACAACGTTACATGCGCGGGGCTCCATTGAAGCCCCAGGGGGGAAACTAACCAGCGCACCGCTGAAACTAAATTAGAATAGTTGGCCAAAGGCTCCCCCATGCCCATAAAAAGAACATTTTTAATTTTTATTTTCAGATCTCTTTCAATTAAAAAAATCTGGTCTAAAATTTCTCCGGCAG
>JAHFCA010000176.1 GCA_023249715.1 Elusimicrobiota bacterium | reverse complement strand
CTTTAATTATTTTGGATATTCAGTTAACCGGTATGAATGGGTTAGAATGCTGCAAAAGAATCCGGCAGGATCCCCAAATGCGGGATATCCCCATTATATTCCTCACCGTTCAAACTTCGGATGCTTACAAGATTACCGGTTTAGAATCGGGAGCGGATGACTTTATTACCAAGCCCTTTAGCCATGGGGAGCTTTTAGCGCGGGTAAAAGCGGTTTTACGGAGAACGGCTCCAAAGTCCAGCGGCAGTTCTAAGAATATAATTTTCGACGATAAATTTAATCTAGATTTAGAAAACAGAATCGTCCTGATCGATAAAAAAGAATTTGAACTCACGCCCAAAGAATTTGAATTATTAACTTTATTTGTTAAGTATAAAGGCAAGGTGCTTACCCGCGATTATTTATCCACTCAAGTCTGGGAAAGAGAAAATTTAGGCACTTCCCGCACGATCGATGCCCACATTGGCCGCCTTAGAAAAAAACTAGGCAAGTATGGAGATTTGGTGGAAACGGTGGGAAAAGCAGGGTATCGTTACGCCTCAGACTCTTAAACCCGAATAATTCAGTCTTCTATTTTTTTAGCAGCTTCCTTAAATTATCTTCCAGCTCATCCATCTTAAAAGGTTTTGTCATATAGAGATTGGCTCCCGCCTGCAGACCTCGTTTAATATGCTCCGGTTGGGCATAGGCTGATAAAATAATCACCGGCACATCTTTTAAATTTGGATTGGCTCTAATTTTTTCACACACCTGCCAGCCATTTAGTTTAGGCATTTCCACATCTAAAATAATAATGTTCGGTTTTTCAGCCGTTACGCTCTCTAGGGCTTCTTCCCCGTCAGCAGCCACATTCACCTCAAAGCCTCTCTCTTCCAGATTATCTTTCAATAACACTAAAAGATTTTCTTCGTCATCGGCAATTAAGACTAAAATTTTATCTTTCGCGTTTAAATCAACCATGGGAAGAAAGGGGTAATTGCACCACCACAGAACATCCTTTTCCCCCGGTGCGTTTAGGGACAATCGTAACGGTTCCCTGCATTCTCTCTATAATTCCTCGCGCAATGCTCAGGCCCAATCCCGCTCCGGGCGTTTTTCTATTGACATCGTCCATCATTCTAAAAAAAGGTTCAAACACTTTTTCTTGTAATTCCGGGATAATTCCAGGTCCTTCATCTTCGATGGTGAGAAAAAATTTGTTCGCCATCGCTTCTAGTAGAATCACAATTGTATTCTTTTCCAAAGAATATTTCATGGCATTTAAGAAAATGTGGTGGAGCGCCACCTTTAAGTAATGCGCGTCCACAGGGAGGTGGATCGCCTCCCCTTTTTCTTGCAAGGCAAAAGAGAATTCCGGATAATTATTTCTGTAATCGTCAATTAGCTGGCGCAAATACGAGCGCATTTCCACCGGGGCTAAATTCAGCTCCAACTTTCCCTCTTGAATCCTAGAAATTTCAAAAATTTCGTTGAGCAGGTGCACCAGTCTTCCCGCCTCCTGAGAAATAATTTTTAAATATTTATCAATTTTTTCTTTGCTTAAACTGGTCCAGCCGTCCCGGAGAGTATCGCTAAACCCCATAAGGCTTGTGGAAGGGGTCCTTAATTCATGGGAAATAATCGTAATAAATTGAGTGCGTATTTCGTAAAGGCGTTGCAGTTTTAGATAGGATTCATTTAAAGCCACCGTCCTCCTGTGAACTTCTTCTTCCAACTTCTCGTTCCAGGATTTTAATTTTTCTGTCAGCTCTTTATTCTCTTTAACGAGCCGCTGCTTTTCCAATATTTTCTCGAGAATGTTTTTAATTTGGTCCATGTTATAGGGCTTAATCAGGTAGGCATAGGCGCGCGTGTTTACAGAATCCACCGCGCTGCTTAAGTCTGGGTTTCCCGTTAGAATAATAACTTCTGTTTCCGGAGATTTTTCTTTTATTTTTCCCATCACCGTCACTCCGCTCATATCGGGAAGCCGCAAATCCACCAAAGCCACGCTGGGGGCGGTATAGGTCGTTTGGTCTAAATAATGGATGAGTTCTTCCCCCTTCGCGAACGATTTTACTTGGTACCCTTCGGACAAGAGAATCGCCTCAATCGACTGGCGAACCCCCGGTTCGTCATCTAAAACGTAGATTTGTTTTGCGTTTAGAATCATTCTACTGGGCTGTTGGTGGCTTTATCGATGGCGGCTCGGGAAGTTACCAAGAAGGACTTCGCTTCTTTAATCCCAATTTCCGCCTCGGTTAAACTGCTTAAGGCTTGCAGCAGTTGAGGGGTCTCAATTTGGTGAAGCCGGTCTTTCGCTTTTGCGATTTCCGCCTCTTTTTTTCTGTAGTCCAGTTCTT
Source organism: Elusimicrobiota bacterium (assembly GCA_023249715.1). GTDB lineage: Bacteria > Elusimicrobiota > Elusimicrobia > 2-02-FULL-39-32 > 2-02-FULL-39-32 > JAHFCA01. The sequence continues at coordinate 1,077 of JAHFCA010000176.1, read as the reverse complement.
TTTGAGCCGAACTAATTTGCACTTTCGCTTTTTGGAAATTATAAAACGCTTCTTTTACTTCTATCACAATCTCTTTTCTGTTTTTACGATATTCTTCCAAAGCTTTATCTTCTTCAATTTTGGATTGCAGATAGTTGGAACCGCTGGGAAGAGAATCTAAAATTCCCACCGTCACCGTTTTGGCTCGGGTATCCGTGCGGCTGGCGCTTCCTAAATCCGGCGCTGTTTTCTCGCTGGAGGCCATGGGCGCAATAGAACTGCCGCCAAAATATAAAACCCCTTTTACGGCCAGGTTATAGCTATCTTTCATCGTCAGAGCTTCATTTCTGAACGCGGCTCCCGATTGTCCCAGGAACGCGCTTAAATCCACCTTCGCTAAATTTTCCGCTCTAGCCACTTTTTTGGCGTATTCTTTCACTTTCCTATTTAAAGAAGCGGTTTTTATTTCTGGCCGGTTCGCCACAGCTAAATTAATGAGGTCTTCCAATTTTGGATCTTGACTTCCATATTTAACGGCCAACTCATCCATGGAAAATTGAATAAAGCTCGGAATAGTATCCAAATTTAATACAGAAATTAATTTTACCTGCGCCATTTGCAGATCCTTTTCATGAGAAAGAATTTTGTAGGCGATTTGCGTTTCTAAAGAGCGCACTCCCAAATATTCCGATTCCGAGGCCACGCCGATATCTCTCTTTTTAATGGTCGTTTCCACAATTTCCTTTCCGATCTCCTGGATTGTTTTCCTTAGGGCCAGGGTCTCCTTAGAACTTACAAAAGCGTAAAGCGCTTTTAAGATTTCAAAACGGCTCTCCCCCGTTACTTGGTCTAAACGCAATTCGGCAATCTGCTTTTGAATGGATGCCTGTTTCACCGAGTAGTAAAGCCTGCCGCTTTGGAACAGGGGTTGGCCTAGTTCTAATCCAATTTCTTGTCGTTTAAAATCGGCGCGCGTGCCCGCATCGTTGGGATCGGATTGGGTGGTTCCTTCGGTTTGAGACCCCCGTCCCGAAACAACTGGAAAAAGATTTCTTTTCGATTCAAATAATTTCCGGTTCGCTAATTTTAATTCCTCCT
>JAHFCA010000175.1 GCA_023249715.1 Elusimicrobiota bacterium | reverse complement strand
TCCGGTAGATTCATTTTATCCCGAGCCAGACGCGTCATTTGCATAAGCCCAATTCTGAGTTGGTTTTCTAAAAGCTCTCCAATGACCCGTACTCTACGATTGCCAAGATGATCGATATCATCAATTTCAATTTTAGTTTTTTCATCTCCGATAGTAATATGAGTGAACCCATTGTTTAACGCAATCAGATATCTTAATGTCACAAGCACATCTTCGATTGCCAGGGTGCGTTTTCTTTCGGACGGAGTTTCAAATTTTACGTCTTTTCTCTTTTCTAATTCTTTAAAGAAAGCAGAGAACTTTTTTAAAATTTTATAGCGACCCACACGCGTAAAATCGTATCTTCGCACACTGTTCAATAAGAAAGAATCTAAGTAATTCTCGGCTTGATCCGGAGCGATATATTCTTGGGCTCTTAGAATTCTGTAGATGGCTTGAGTCGATTCTTTTTTGGATTTATAGGGATCCCGCCCCAAGGTGTTACGAATGGCCACATCGTTCAAGGTTGGGTCCGTTTTTATAAGTTCGAGCTCTTTCACCCCTTTTTCCTGGAATTTAGCAAAAAGATCCCGAGTGATTTCTCGGTTGGCTTCGGCAATGACTTCTCCGCTAGATTTATCCACCGCGTCGCTCACCAAAATTCTTCCCACAACATCTTCCACCCTTAAATTTTCTAAAGAGAGTGTCTCATAATCATAAAATAGTTTTAGAATTTTAGAGTCGGACTCAATGCCTAAGGCTCTTAAAAAAGTAGTTGCCGGAAGTTTCCGTTTTTTATCCAAACGAACATAGAGGACGTTATTTAAATCAAATTCAAATTCCACCCAGGCGCCTCTATAAGGAATAATTCTGGCATAATAGAGTTTTTTACCATAGGATGAAATATTCTTTTCTTCGTCTTCTTCAAAAATAATGCCGGGAGATCGGTGGAGTTGGCTTACCACCACTCTTTCCGCGCCGTTTACAATAAAGGTGGCGCCATCGGTCATTAAGGGAATTTCACATAAAAATACTTCTTGCTCCGCGAGCTGTTTAATTTTTCCGGACTGCTTTTTTTCCACCAGCCGTAAATTAATTTTAATGGGAGCGGTATGGGTCGCGTCTTTCGTGATCGCTTCTTCTATGGAATATTTTGACTGTCCAATTTCATAATTCAAAAATTGAAGTTCTAACGTATCGTCCGAATTAGAAATTGGGAAAACATCTAGCATGGAAGCTTGCAGACCTTGAATTTTTCTTTTATCCGCGGGAACATCTTTCTGCAAGAAATCTTCAAAAGATTTCTTCTGCATCTCCAGTAATTCTGGGAGAGGAAGTATGGATGGAATCCTTGAAAAGTTTACCTTATTCAATAAAATATCCCCTTTCTCGACATGACCTAAGAATCGAGGGTCTTTGTTCTAATATCTAAGCGTAGAAGCCTGGTCCCCTACTAAATTTAAACCGTTCATTCTTCCAGGAAACACATATTATAAAGTTTTGAAAACTAAAAGTCAATAGAAAAAATTATTTTTTCATAGAATTCATTTTTTATTCTTAACAACTAACTTATTGTTGAGCATTTCATACTCATTAGAGACAATTTTAATTTACAAACCCTGCACTGATAGTAACACCCACTATTTTCTATAACACTATCTGGATTCCAATCAAAGTCTACATAACAAATTTGATCGAACGATAATTGCTTGCAAGCTAGACACTCAACCGTTATTTCAATCCATCCATAATCATCTATTTGAGGTAGATTGATTCTAATTTGTTGTTGGATTCCTAAATCACTTAAATTATCAGCAATCTTTTTATGCTTCTTTAGAGTTATATTTAGATCATTAATTTTTTTACTGCGAGCTGAATCTCACTCTGATCTGATAAGTTTTTCGATAAAAATAAAGAAGTGGGTTTATTTTTTTTAATTCAGATTTAAAAGATTGTTCAATAAGACATCCGGGAGGTCCCATACATTGATGACAACCTTATAGGTCACAATAGTGGAATTATAATATTTCTTTGGGTTTCATACTTTCATATATTCTTTGGTAAGTTCCATCAACGGCTTAAAATTGCTGGCATCTGCATCCCTAACTGCTTTTAAATATTTAGATCGTATTTCCCCCATGTTAGACAAACTGTTTTCAGACCATAATGGTCTAGTATGTCCATAACTATGAAGGTAGATATCCGAAATTAAACGCGCATGGCGGCCGTTACCATTCATAAAGGGGTGAATCCATGTTAAACGATGATGTATCCGAATAGCGCATTCAAGAAGAGGCATGTTTGCTTTTTCAGTATTCCAATAGATAATATCTTGGCAAAGCTTTGCTATTTCTTCCCGAATGGAATGAAAGGGTATCCCAATGTTAAGCTCACAGTTTCTATAAACTCCTGCCCATCTCCAAATATTTTTAAACATATCCCGATGAACCTTGCGAATAAATTCTTCAGTTAACCAATTCTTCTTTGGATTTTTCTTTCGTTTAAAATGCATTCCAACCGCTTCTAGAATATTTTCATATTCAGCGGTACAAAGGTCTTCATAGGTTAATAGAGTATGAATCAGCAAATCAGAAGTTTCTTCTATAGGTGTCGCGCCATCTGGAACACGAAATTTCACTGCTATTCTTCCCAAATTACCGAAGTTGTGTGTACCCGCAATTTCAATTCTTCATTCTTTATCATAGCTGTTACGATTTTGTTGGAAGGTAATTGGTTTTCCAAACGCATTGTTCCTTTAACATGCTCTACTTTTTTCTTAGCCGTTTGGTGAATTCTTTCTCGAACTAAAACATTTAAATCCTGAACAGGTTTTGGAACAATTAATAAGTCACAATACAATGCTTTAACTATTTTCTGAAGAGTGTCTAAGCGCGGATTCGTTTTTCCAATTTCGATTTTTGCAATATGAGATTGTGGAATCCCGGCCCGCTTGGCAAGCTGGGCTTGAGTCATAAAAAGTTTTTCTCTAATCAACCGAATTAATGAGGAAGAAGGAAGCGTTTCCAATCCCTTCGGGGCTTTTACAGCATAGTCGGTTACTTTTTTTAACGTACTTTCAGCCGTGAGTTTTAAAGGAGTTTTCATGAGTTAATTATAATATATAATTATATATTATTCAAGTACTATTTTATATATTTAAATATATAAAATTATAGAATAAAAAACCTTTTCTCTACGCGTTTTGGCAACTGGAGCAGAGAGTAAAAAAGTAAGCCAGAAACGGGTCACACGCTATTTTTTATCATTTAGGTTTTTTAAGTGTAATAGAGGGAAATCAAGCTGTCAATTCGAAGTCTAAACATAAAAAAAATTATTTTTTATTAAACCCGAATAATTCAGTTGGAAGCGGAATTCGAATGAAAATATGGCATTTTTTCTTCACAAAAAAGCTCGCGAATAGTTTTAACTATTCTCTCACTTTT
>JAHFCA010000042.1 GCA_023249715.1 Elusimicrobiota bacterium | reverse complement strand
CCGTTTTAAATGAGAATCAGCAAAAAAAATATGACGCTCTGATTCAGGAGTTTGAAGCACGCCGGGATAAACAAAAAGAAAAAAGAGAATGAATGAAAAAGATATTCGCAGGCTTGTTCTGTTTTTTGGTCTTTCTTTGTCCGCTCTATTCACAACCACTCACATGGGACGACGCGCGAGCTCTTGCGCAAAAAAATAACCCGTCTCTTAAAGAAAACCGTTCCCGAATAGAATCCAGTCGGGCAGGGATCAATCAGGCACGAAGCGCTTTCCTACCGCAGCTCACGGGAAGCGGTTCCTACGCGAAATCAAATACCGCCACCAGTTTAGAATCGGTTGCCACCGGCAGCGGAACCAAAGACGAATATTCTTTCTCTCTGAGCGCCCAACAATCTTTGTTTTCCGGGTTCGGAGATAAAGCGAATTTAGATTTTTCGACAGTACAGGTGGCACTGGCAGAAGAAGAATACCGGGAAGCGGAGTCTCAAATTTTTTATGAGGTAAAAACCGCTTTCATTTCAGTCTTATATGCTAAAAAAGAAATAGAGCTGCTGAAACAAATTCTTGCTCGTAAAACAGAAAATAGAAAAATGATTGAGTTGCGTTATGAAGGGGGGCGAGAATCGAGGGGAACATTTATGCGCTCCATCGCTCAGGAAGAAGAGGCAAAATTTGAGGTAAAAAAAGCGGAACGGGTTTACCGGCTCTCTCTAAAAGATATCTATCGCCTTATTGGGAAAGAGGAGAGCGTTTTGGAAGAAATTGCGGGGGAATTTGAGATGGAGGAAGTTGAGTCCCCGGCCAACTTTTTTAGTTTAGTCTTGGAGCACCCTACTTACAGGAAAAATAAATTGGCGTTAAAAGGCGCGCGGGCCCAATTGGCGAAAGCCCGTTCTAGCTTTTTCCCAACGGTATCTTTAAGCGGCGCCGGGAGAAAAAGAGGAAGTGATTTTCCGCCTGAGAGCGATAGCTGGTCCGTGGGGGCAACCCTATCCTATCCCTTATTTTCCGGTGGAAAAGATTATTTTAATACGGCACAATTTAAATGGGAAGAAAAAAGAATCAGTTCCCAGTTAGAAAGAATCCAACGGGAACTGGAGTTTAATTTAGAAAGTTCCTATAACGCTCTGCTTAATGAAAGAGACAATTTAGAAGTGCGGAAGCAATTTTTAAAGGCAGCCCAAGAAAGAGCTGTCGTTGCGCGAGTCCAATACGGTCAGGGTCTCGTAACCTACCAAGACTGGGACATTATAGAGACAGATTTTACGGATAGTCAAAAGCAGACCCTTCAGTCTTTACAAAACGCGGTTCTGGCGCGGGCCGTTTGGATAAAAGCGCAGGGAGGAGAAAATTATTAATGAAGAGTTCTAGAATTTTAAAGTTTATAACCATCTTATTTTTATTGGGCAGCTCCATTTTTATCTGGAGTTATTTGAAAGGCAAAAAAAGCGAAGAAAAATTTCGCTCGGTTCCGGTGGAAAAAGGGGATATTCGCATTTCTATACAGGCCACTGGGACAGCGCAACCGCAAAACCGTCTGGAGGTAAAGCCTCCGATTCCCGGCCGCATAGAATCAATTCGCGTCCGGGAAGGGGAACGGGTTCAAAGGGGTGACGTTTTAGCCTGGCTCAGTTCCACGGAAAGAGCGGCTCTTTTGGATGCCGCCCGCGCTAAGGGAGAAAAAGAGGTGTCCTATTGGGAAGAGGTCTATAAAACCACTCCTCTGGTGGCTCCTATGGATGGTGTTGTGATCGTTAGAAATATGGAACCAGGGCAAACAGTAGCGGTGCAAGATGTCCCATTTGTTTTATCCGACCGTCTGATCATCAGAGCTCAGGTGGATGAAACGGATATTGGCAAAATTAAAAAGGGGCAAGAGTCTGAAATTGTTTTAGATGCTTACCCTCAATTTACAATTCCAGGGAAGGTAGATCATATTGCCTACGAATCTAAGACGATTAACAATGTTACGATTTATGAAGTGGAAGTTCTTCCCTCCAGAGTACCTGCCTTTATGAGGGCGGGAATGACTTCTAATTTAAGTTTTATTGTGGAAGAAAAAAAGAATGTTTTGTTATTGCCGGAAGAGGCCATTCAGTATAGAAATGGAGAAACTAAGGTTCTTGTTCCGGGGGATGAGGAACCCTCTAAAAAGAGAGTCTATAAAGAGATAAAAACCGGACTCTCAGATGGTAAAAAAACAGAAATACGGGAAGGGTTAAACTTAGGAGAAACCGTTTTGGTACGGGAGATAAAAGTTTGGAAGAGCAACGGAAAAGAAGCAGGCAGGAATCCCTTTATGCCATTTGGCGGTAGAAGAAGGTAGAATCGTGTTCATCGAAGTTCGCGAAATTAAGAAAACGTATGCAATGGGTCAGACGGTGGTGCCTGCCTTGCGGGGAGTTTCAATTTGCATTGAAAAAGGAGAATTTCTCGCCATCATGGGGCCTTCTGGTTCCGGAAAATCCACGCTTATGCATCTCTTAGGGCTTTTAGATGTTCCAGATTCAGGATCCTATAAACTCTTGGGACGGGAAGTTTTAAATCTAAAACAGGATGAGTTAGCCGAGTTCCGCAACCATACAATTGGTTTTGTATTCCAACAATTTAATTTGTTGTCCAGAACATCGGCCTTAGAAAACGTGTTACTTCCTTCCATCTACAGTTCCAATGGGTCGAATAGGGAAAAGTCTAAACAATTATTGGAGCAAGTGGGTCTAAGAGACAGAATTTTTCATAAACCAAACGAACTTTCCGGTGGGCAGCAGCAACGAGTAGCGATCGCTCGCGCCCTGATTAACAATCCAAAAATTATTTTTGCCGATGAGCCCACAGGCAACCTCGATTCTAAATCTGAAGTGGAAATTATGGAGCTTTTTAAAAAGTTAAACGAAGAAGGAATCACTATTATTTTGGTAACTCACGAAGAAGAAATAGCCAAATATGCTCATCGGGTCATTCGCATGCGGGACGGACTTATCATTTCCGACGAAAAAACGCATAAAGAGGGGGGTGCTGGCAAGGAGATAGGAGAAAAATTTATGGAGGGTGCTGTTCAAAGAAAAGATTTCACGCTCCTCTCTTCTATAGAGATTTTTGAACATTTTCGGCAAGCCAAAAGAGCTCTGTTATCGAACAAAGTTCGGACGGCGCTCTCGATGCTGGGAATTTTAATCGGCGTGGGGGCGGTGATCGCCATGCTTGCTTTGGGAAACGGCGCCAAACAATCTTTAGAGCAGAGGCTCTCTTCCATGGGGACCAATCTTTTAGTTTTGCGGCCCGGTTCACAAAGATCCGGTGGGGTATCTTTAGAAGCGGGTACGGTGACCCGTTTTACAAGTTTTGACGCGGAAGAAATTGTCACTCAAATTCCGCTTGTCTCAAAAACTGCTCCGCAAGTGACAGGTCGTGGACAGATCGTCTATGGAAAGAGAAACTGGAATAGCCAAATTTTAGGATCCGTTCCAAATTACGCTTCCATGCGGGCGGCGATTCCAGTGGTAGGAAGATTTTTTAATGACGAAGAAAATCAAAAAAAATCCCGAGTGGCTCTCCTTGGACAGACGATTGTAAAAGAACTTTTTCCAGATAGAAATCCAATCGGGGAAGTGATAAAAATCAATCGAATTAATTTTCAGGTGATAGGAATTTTACCGGAGAAGGGGCAGAGTACCTGGCGGGACCAGGACGATGTGGTGATTATTCCTTTACTGACAGCCATGAAGCGAGTTCTAGGGAAAGAGTATGTTGATGCAATTGATATTGAAGTTAAAGAGGCCAATCAAATGGAACGGGTTCAAGATTTAGTGAATGGAGTTATCGTAAAATCGCATCGATTGCCGCCATCTCAAATGGATTCTTTTGAGATTCGGAACATGGCGGAACTTCAGGCGGCATTGAGCGAAACCAGCCAGACCATGACATGGCTATTAGGTTCTATCGCCGCCATTTCCTTATTAGTGGGTGGCATCGGGATTATGAATATAATGCTTGTTTCGGTGACAGAAAGAACACGAGAAATTGGTCTTCGTAAAGCGGTAGGAGCTCGGATAAAAGATATTCAGTCTCAATTTCTTATAGAGGCTGTCGTCATTAGCGTGGTGGGTGGAATATTGGGAATTCTAGCGGGAGGCGGGGTCACTTTTGCATTGTCCCATTTTGCCGGCTGGGTGACCCATATTTCAATAAATTCTGTCCTTTTGGCGCTGTTATTTTCTTCAGTAGTGGGAATTGGTTTTGGATTTTGGCCCGCAAAAAAAGCTTCGAGTTTAAACCCGATTGACGCTTTGCGTTACGAATAACGCTTCTTCTATATTCTCCTTAAAATTTTCTTTGCCAAACTCTTCAAATTTGTTCATCTGCTGCATAATTATTAAAGGTTGCGCGTGTGTTCCTATAAAAATAAGGCGGATTCCTGAAGTTTTACACTCTCTATGAATTTGGTCTATAACATGGAGACCGGAGGCGTCCATGTGCAGGGCATCGCTTAAATCTAAGAGGACAATCTTTGGTTTTTTAGACATAAGGCGAATCATTTCAATGAGTTTATTCGCCGCGCCAAAAAAGAGGCTTCCATGCACGGAAAAAAGTTCCACTCCCTCCGGAATTTTAGTTTTAGAGGAGGAGGATTCATCGGAAATATTTTCATTGATCTGGAGCTCCTTGGAGATGGAGCGCACTTGAGTAAGATCGGCCATGTTTTTCATGAATAAAAATGCGGAGAGAACCATGCCCACTTCCACTGCGACTGTTAAATCAATAAAGACGGTAAGAAAGAAAGTAAACAAAAGAACCGCAATATCGCTTTTGGGGGCGGAGAGCATAAAGCGAAAGGATCTCCATTCGGACATGTGGTAGCTCACTACCACCAAAACTCCCGCTAAACAGGCGAGCGGTATTTTAGCGGCCCAACTACCGGCGACAAGTAAAATTAAAAAGAGCACGATCGCGTGAATCATTCCCGCTACAGGAGTTCTCCCTCCATTTTTTACGTTTGTAGCGGTTCGGGCAATGGCTCCGGTGGCTGGGATGCCTCCAAAGAGGGGGGAAACTAAATTGGCAGCACCCTGGGCGACCAATTCCATATTCGATTTATGACGGCCGTTGATCATGCTGTCAGCGACCACGGCGGATAATAAAGATTCAATCGCCGCTAAAATAGCGATGGTTAAAGCGGAAGATGAGACCAATTTTATTTCTTCTAGAGAAAGATGGGGAATAGCGGGATGCGGAAGGCCGCTGGGCACGCTCCCAAAACGGCTTTGAATGGTATCCACGGGGATATTAAACGTATAGACAAATAAAGAAGCTAAAAATATAGCAATAACAGACCCCGGAATTCTCTGCCATCTCTTGGGCCAGTAAATAATTGAAAGTGTGGTAAAGAGCGCCACGCCCAAAGACCAAAAATTTAGTGTTGGGAACGCTTTAAAATAGGACATCCACTTTGGTACGAATTCAGCAGGAACATTCCCAATATTCAGGCCAAAAAAATCTTTAATTTGACTGCTAAAGATAATGACAGCGATTCCGGAAGTAAAACCGGTGGTAACCGGATAGGGGATGAACTTGACCATATTCCCCATTTGGGTAAACCCCATAATAAGGAGAAAAACTCCAGCCATGAGGGTCGCAAGAGCTAACCCGTTATATCCGAACTTGGCCACAATTCCGGAAACAATCACTACAAACGCTCCGGTGGGACCGCCAATTTGAACTTTGCTGCCGCTGAGCAAGGAGATAATAAATCCCGCAACAATCGCGGTGTACAAGCCCCTCTCGGGCGGGAGGCCAGAGGCTATAGCAAAAGCCATAGCTAGAGGGAGAGCCACAAGACCCACTACTAATCCCGCAGAGATGTCCCCGCGAAATTGGTTAAAAGAGTAACCGCGTAAACAGAGAACCGATTTTGGAATAAACATGAAGCAGAAATCATACAAAAATTTTTTTATTTTAACTATTGACAGACTTGGGATGCTTATTATACGATTAAATATACGGCAACGAAGCCTTGTTCTGGATGTTTAGGAACATGGTTTTTTTTATTTTACCGGTACGACAGAGATTTAGGAGGCGCCACCAATGGCTATCAAAAATATAGATAAATTAATTGCGGATATTAATCAGAATAAAATGGAAAAAAAATTAGGAATTGCGGAAGTATTTGGAAGCAATGTTTTTAATGACGCGGTCATGAAAAAAATGTTACCCAAAGCCACTTATGCTGAACTTAAAAAGGTTCAGGCTGGGGAAACTACGCTTACACTGGAAGTCGCTAACGTTGTAGCGGGGGCGATGAAAGATTGGGCTATCTCTCGGGGAGCTTCTCACTATACGCATTGGTTTCAGCCCTTAACGGGTAAAACGGCGGAAAAACACGATTCCTTTTTATCTCCACAAGCCGATGGGTCCGCCATCGCGGAATTTTCTGGTAAACAGCTTATTCAAGGAGAACCGGACGCCTCTAGTTTTCCTTCGGGCGGAATTCGCGCCACATTTGAAGCCCGCGGTTACACCGCTTGGGACTGTACCTCTCCCGCCTTCCTTAAAGAAGATGCCGCCGGAGATGTAACTTTTTGTATCCCCACCGCGTTTTGTTCCTATACTGGGGAAGCGTTAGATAAAAAAACTCCGCTTCTTCGCTCTATGGAAGCCGTTTCTAAACAGGCGGTCCGAGTGCTCAATGCTTTGGGCGAAAAAAATGTAAAGCGAGTAACTTCTACAGTTGGACCGGAGCAGGAATATTTTTTAATTGATAAAAAGTATTTTGATGCCCGCATAGATTTAGTGAGCACCGGACGCACTCTTTTCGGCGCCGCTTCTCCTAAAGGACAGGAGTTGGAAGACCAATATTTTGGCGCCATTAAAGACAGAATTTCCAAGTTTATGAAAGATCTCGATATTGAGCTTTGGAAAATGGGAATTTCAGCTAAAACCAAGCATAACGAAGTGGCTCCAGCTCAATACGAGATGGCTCCCATCTTCTCCACTACCAACATTGCGGCCGACCATAACCAGCTCGTAATGGAAACGATGCAAAAAGTAGCGCTTAGAAATGGTTTGGTTTGTTTGTTATACGAAAAACCATTCGCGGGAGTGAACGGATCGGGCAAACATAACAATTGGTCTTTGGCCACGGATATGGGAATGAACCTCTTAGAACCTGGCCACACACCTCATGCAAATGAAATTTTCTTAACTTTCCTTTCCGCGGTATTAACTGCGGTGGACACGCATGCGGATAAATTGCGTGCCGGAGCAGCCAATCCTGGGAACGATTTGCGTTTAGGGGCTAACGAAGCGCCTCCCGCAATTATCTCAGTCTTCTTGGGGAGTTTCTTATCTCAACTCTTAGACAACCTTACAAAGGGAAAAGCCACTCAATCTAAAGGACAACAGTTCCTAAAGATTGGCGTGGATACTCTTCCCGCTCTTCCTTTGGACAATACCGATAGAAACCGAACCTCTCCTTTTGCCTTTACCGGCAATAAGTTTGAGTTCCGTATGGTTCCTTCTTCCGCTTCCATTGCCGGGCCTAACTGTGTGCTCAACACCATTGTGGCCGAAGCTTTGGATGGAATAGCTGGCCGTTTAGAAAAATCTAAAGATGTAAATAAGGAAGTGGCGGCCATTGTTAAAGAAACTTGGACTAAACATTCTAAAGTTGTCTTTAACGGAAACAACTATTCTGAAGAGTGGATTAAAGAGGCCGAGAAAAGAGGGCTTCCTAACATCCATTCTTCCATAGAAGCTTACGCGGCGATGAATAATAAAGATGCCGTCCGCCTCTTTGAAAAATATAATGTGCTTTCTAAACGGGAACTTCATTCTCGCTATGAAGTATATTTAGAACAGTATGTAAAACATATAAATATTGAGGCGAGAGCCGCTATTTTAATGGCGAAGACTCAATATGTTCCCGCCGTGATCCAATATACCGGAGAACTGGCGGAAGTGATTAGTAAACTTAAAGAGATTCGCTCCGATAGTTCTGTTCAGGAATCTCTCCTGGCTCAAGTTTCAGAGCTCTTAAAATCAGCTCAGGAAAAGTTGATCGCATTAGAAGAGAATAGCGCTAAGGCTTCGGGAATTTCTAATATAGAAAAGAAAGCGGCAAGCTATCGCGACACCGTCTTTCCCTCTCAAGTGGAATTGCGTAAAGATATTGACGCGTTGGAGCAGTTACTGCCCTGCGACTTGTGGCCTGTTCCGACTTACGCGGACATGCTGTTCAACTTTTAATCAGGTTAAATATTTAATCGATGGGGTTAGTCCTAAGAATAGGACTAACCCCATTTTTTATAGGAATTAGCGGGCAAAAGCGCCTAGGAATGAATTTATTAAACTTAAGACGAGAGCAAAAGCGAGCGCCCACCAAAAATTTTTTACACTGAATCCGGGAACGATCGCGTCCACTAAAAGAACCAGGCCGCCCATAATAACAAAAGTAAACAGCCCGAGCGTTAAGACATTAATGGGTAAAGTTAGGAGTAGGAGAAGGGGTCTTAAAAATCCATTTACTATTCCTAGGACAATGGCCGCCACCAGGGCCGATCCAAAATTTTCTATACTCACTCCAGGCAGAATTTTTGCCGTTACAAAAACAGCTAGAGCGCTGATTAATATATTAATAATAATGTTCATTTTTATCCTCCCATTAATAAACCCGAATATTGCGTTAGAAATATGACCTCAGGATTATATCTTCATATCCCGTTTTGTCAAGTAAAGTGCCGATATTGCGCCTTCGCGGTTTTCCCGGGACTGCTTAAAGAGATGGACGTATATTTAAAAGCTTTGGAAAAAGAGATGCTACTCCATAAAGGGCAACCGATAGATACCCTTTATTTTGGCGGGGGGACGCCCTCTATTTTGTCTGTAGCGCAATGGAAAAGGTCCATGGCGAGACTTCGCTCTTGTTTTGTATTCGCGCCCGATATGGAAATAACCATAGAGTGCAATCCGGAAAATATTCACTCCAAGCTCGTGCAAACGTATATTCGAGAAGGAGTGAATCGTTTAAGTTTAGGGTTGCAAACTTCCAATAATTCCCTGCTTAAGAAAATTGGAAGAATGCATACCTGGGAAAATTTTTCAGAGGCTTATTCCATTTGCCGCCAAGAGGGTGTAAAAAATATCAACCTAGATTTAATTTTTGGCTTGCCTAGGCAGACGTTTAAGAATTGGAAAGAGACTCTGCGGCAGGTTTTAGATTTGCGCCCGGAGCATTTATCCTTTTATCCGCTCGATATAGAAAAGAGATCCGCTTTTTATTTCGACGGGATTTCTGTAGATTTAGATTTACAGGCCGATATGTTTGAATGGGCTCAGGAACAGATGGAAGCCCATGGGTATGAACAGTATGAGGTCGTCAATTATTCCTTGCCCGGCTTTAATTGTCGCCATAACCTAAAGTATTGGAAAAATCTTCCCACCCTCGGGATTGGTCTTTCCGCCGCAAGTTTTGATGGGAAAACGCGTTCCCACAATAGGGATAAGTTTTGGGATTATATAAAAGCCATAAAATCTGGAAAGTCCCCTACTCTGGAGAGCGAAACTTTATTTGGGGACGACCGTTTAAGAGAAGAAATTCTTTTAGGATTGCGTCTAAAGGAAGGGATTCGTTATTCTCACAAGATGGACCTTAAATTTGGTTCCACAGTTAAGCGGCTTACCCAAGAAGGGTTTTTACAGTTCTCTAGCGACGGCCAGCGTATAAGCGCCACCTTAAAAGGCTGGCTTCTTTCGAGCCATGTCTATAAAGAACTTCTAAATTGAGAAAAAAAGACCATAGCTTCGGCGCGGATTTGCTCCTTG
>JAHFCA010000041.1 GCA_023249715.1 Elusimicrobiota bacterium | reverse complement strand
CCCGCTTTACTCAGCACCTTTAAGATAGAGGCTGTCAACGTTGTCTTGCCATGGTCCACGTGCCCAATCGTTCCTATGTTTAAGTGCGGCTTCGTTCGTTCAAATTTTGCTTTGCTCATAATCTTTCTCCTTAATTTAGGATGCGGTAACCGTTACCTTTTGCACAATCTGTTCTGCAATTTGTCTGGGCACTTCTTCATAGTGGGAAGTCTCCATGGAATAGCTGGCTCTTCCCTGGGACACCGATCTTAATGAGGTTGCGTATCCAAACATTTCCGAAAGGGGCACTGTTCCATGAATTACTTTAATATTTCCTCTTGGTTCCATAGATTCAATCTTGGCTCGTCTGGAATTAAGGTCGCCAATAACATCTCCCATATATTCTTCCGGAGTTAAAACTTCAATTTTCATAATAGGTTCGAGTAATACGGGGGATGCTTTTTTACACGCGGCTTTAAAGGCCATAGAAGCGGCAATTTTAAATGCCATTTCAGAAGAATCTACTTCATGGAAACTGCCGTCAAAGAGGGTGGCGCGCACATCCACGACAGGATATCCTGCAAGCACTCCCGTATCGAGCGCTTCTTTTATTCCCTTCTCGCAAGCGGGAATATATTCTTTAGGAATACGGCCCCCCTTAATCTTATCGAGGAATTCAAATCCAGAGGCTGGAGGCAAAGGGTCCAACGTAATCCAAACGTGGCCATATTGGCCCCGTCCGCCGGTTTGCCGAATATATTTTCCTTCCTGTTCCACTGTTTTACGAACCGTTTCTCTATAGGCTACCTGAGGTTTTCCCACATTCGCCTCTACTTTAAATTCTCGTCTCATGCGGTCCACAATAATTTCTAAGTGAAGTTCCCCCATTCCAGAAATAATGGTTTGGCCGGTCTCGATATCGCTTCTAACTCTAAAGGTAGGGTCTTCTTCCGCCAAACGCCCCAAAGCGATAGACATCTTTTCTTCGTCGGCTTTAGTTTTTGGCTCAATTGAAATAGAGATGACCGGTTCCGGGAATTTCATAGACTCCAAAGCCAGAGGCTCTTTTTCATCACAGAGCGTATCTCCCGTAGTCACATTCTTTAGCCCTATGGCGGCGGCAATGTCCCCCGCGTAGATCTCCTCTATTTCTTCTCTCTTATTCGCATGCATTCTTAAAATTCTTCCAATTCTTTCCGATCTTCTTTTTTTGCTGTTGTAGACAGAGGTTCCAGTTTTTAAGGTTCCGGAATAGACTCTAATATAGGTCAATTTTCCCACATGGGGATCCGATTGAATTTTAAAAGCTAACGCTCTAAAAAGAGCATCATCTTTTGCTTCAATGGTAGTTTCGCCTTCTTTTTCTGTATACACTGCCTTCATCCCTTGACGATCGATCGGATTCGGTAAATAGTCGCAAACAGCATCTAAAAGATTTTGTACTCCTTTGTTTTTAAAAGAAGTGCCGCAGAGCATGGGGTAAAAATTGCCTGTAATCGTGGCCTTGCGGATGGCGGCTTTTAATTCAGCTTCCATAATTTCTTTACCATTTAAAAATTTTTCTGCAATGGCGTCATCAAAATCGGAAAGGGCTTCAATTAATTTATCTCTATACTGTTTTGCTTTTTCTTTAAGCTCAGCGGGAATTTCTATTACTGTAAACTTCGCCCCAAGTTCTTCTCCTGTCCACTCGTAAGCCTTCATCTGCACTAAATCAACGAGTCCTACAAATTTATTTTCCGCGCCTATAGGAATTTGAATGGGCACTGCGTTAGCCCCCAATCGAACCCGCATAGAGACTTCACACATGTAAAAATCCGCCCCTACTTTATCCATTTTATTGGCGTAAACCAAACGGGGCACATGGTATTGGTCGGCAAGTCTCCAGTTCGTTTCGGATTGAGGTTCTACTCCTTGAGAACCGTCTAGGACAACCACGGCTCCATCCAGTACCCGCAAACTTCTGTTTACTTCAACGGTAAAATCGATATGTCCTGGGGTGTCAATAATATTAATTTGGTTATCTTTCCATTGACAGTACGTGGCGGCAGAGGTAATTGTAATGCCTCGCTCCCTCTCCTGTTCCATCCAGTCCATTTGGGTTGTTCCATCATGCACTTCTCCAATTTTATAGATGCGCCCTGTATAATAGAGAACGCGCTCCGTGGTGGTTGTTTTCCCGGCATCAATGTGGGCCACAATCCCTATATTTCTAACTTTTTCTAATGGAAATGCTCTAGGCATATTTGTTTACCAGCGATAGTGGGCAAACGCTTTGTTCGCCTCTGCCATTTTGTGAGTATCCTCGCGCTTTTTAAAAGCGGATCCCTCTTTTTTAGAGGCCAATAAAATTTCTTCCGCAAGCCGATCCGACATGGGTTTCCCAGTTTTGGATCTAGCGGCTGTCAAAATCCAGTTCAGCGCCAATGTAATGGATCGCGTCATAGGCACTTCCATAGGCACCTGGTACGTGGCTCCGCCGACTCGCCTAGGACGTACTTCTAATAAAGGTCTTACCGTTTCTACCGCGCGATTTAACACGGTTAAAGGTTCTTCTTTTAATTTTTCTTTTACTTTATCCAGAGCGCCATAAATAATGGCCTGAGATTGGCTCTTTTTACCTTCAAAATTCATTTTGTTAATTAAACGCGCCAACAGCAAGGAATTATATTTCCAATCGGGTGGCGGAAGATCTCGTTTTTCTCTGGGTTTTAGTCTTTTTCTAGGCATAAATTTTAAGCCGCCTTTGGCCGTTTAGCTCCATATTTAGAACGCCCTTGTCTTCTATCAGTTACTCCGGCGGTATCTAAGGTGCCACGGACAATATGATATCGTACTCCAGGTAAATCTTTTACACGGCCGCCTCGAATTAAAACAATAGAGTGTTCCTGTAAATTGTGTCCCACTCCCGGAATATAGGAAGTGACTTCCATGCCGTTACTCAACTTTACACGCGCTACTTTTCTTAGAGCGGAGTTTGGTTTTTTGGGTGTCGTTGTATACACGCGAGTGCAAACTCCCCGCTTTTGAGGCGAACTATTTAAAGCGGGCGCTTTTGTTTTAGATTTTATTTTTGTTCTACCGAATCGAATCAGTTGTAATACTGTAGGCATAGGATTATATTATTTTTTAGCAGCGTTACTTAGTTCTAGCGCTGTTTGTCTTATAGAACCAAGGCCGGTACCGGCTGGAATTAAATGACCAATAATGACATTTTCTTTTAAACCTCTTAAGTGATCCGTTTCTCCGGCGACAGCAGCATCCGTTAAAACGCGAGAAGTTTCTTGAAAGGAAGCCGCGGAGATAAAGGAATCCGAGGAGAGCGAAGCTTTTGTTATTCCCAAAAGCACCGGTTGGGCTTGCGCGGCTTCTGCCTTAGAGTTGGCTTCTTTCGCTCTTTTATTTTCTGCTTTAAATTTACGTTTACTGACGACTTCTCCAACTAAATAGGTTGTGTCTCCGGCTTTAGAAATGCGCACGTTGGATAACATTTGGCGCACAATCACTTCAATGTGCTTGTCGTTGATGGTCACCCCTTGCAGTCTGTAGACTTCTTGAATTTCATTGACTAAATGTTCCTGACATTCCTTGGAACCCTTCACTCTTAAGATATCATGAGGATTAATGGACCCATCTGTCAATGGTTCTCCTACGCCCACGCGATCTCCTTCGTAAACGACCAAGTGTTTTCCTTGAGGGATCTGATATTCTCGAGCGACATTGGTTTCTTCGTTAGTCACCACCACTTTAAGATTGCCTTTAAGGGTTGTGCCCAATTTAACAATTCCGTCAATTTCTGAAA
Organism: Elusimicrobiota bacterium; assembly: GCA_023249715.1. Taxonomy (GTDB): domain Bacteria; phylum Elusimicrobiota; class Elusimicrobia; order 2-02-FULL-39-32; family 2-02-FULL-39-32; genus JAHFCA01. The sequence goes on along the minus strand of JAHFCA010000041.1, from coordinate 6,070 downwards.
TAACAGAAGCGTTTCTCGGTTTACGAGCTTCAAAAAGTTCCGCCACTCTGGGCAGACCGCCCGTAATATCCTTGGTTTTAGTGACTTCTTGAGGAATCTTTGCGATAACATCTCCCACTTTTACCATTTCCCCATCATCTACCACAATGTTGGTATCGACAGGCAACGGATAGGTCACCTCTTTCTTGCCATGTTTATCATTAATGACAATGCGCGGGTGCAGACGTTCCGCTCTATGTTCAATAATGACTCTCTCAATTAAGCCGGTAATTCTATTCTTTTCTTGGTGCAGAGTAGTTCCCTCAATAATGTCCTTCCACTTACAAACTCCATCTTGTTCTGTGATGATGGGTAACGCATACGGATCCCACTCCGCAATGAGTTCGCCTTTATTTACTTTTTTATTGTCGGCCACCTTAATACGGGCGCCGTAAGGAATCGAGAGATGCTTCTTTTCTTTTCCGCTTGAAACCTGAATAGATACTTCCGTGCTACGAGAAATACAGAGCGCATGGTCTTCTTTATTTTTAATGGTGCGTAAATTATAAAAACGAACAGTTCCATCATCGGCAGCCCTAATTTCCGAACGTTTTACCACGCGCGAGGCAGTACCCCCGATATGGAAGGTTCTTAAAGTGAGCTGAGTTCCGGGTTCTCCAATGGATTGCGCCGCAATAATTCCAACCGCTTCTCCGGACTGCACACTTTTTCCGGTGGCTAAGTTAAGCCCGTAGCATTGAGCGCATACTCCATGTTCCGACTCACAGGTCAATACCGATCGAATTCGAATCCGGTCAATGCCCGATTCAATAATCTTTTTAGACACTTCCGGAGAAATCAGTTCCCCGGTTTTTACGAGTCTTTCCTCATTTAAGAGTCCGGCCACGTTATCCATGGCGACTCGCCCCACAATTCTCTCTTCCAAAGGTTCAATGACCTCGTCTCCCGATTGCAATGTGCCAATGCGAACTCCATTAATCGTTCCGCAGTCATCTTCGGTAATAACGATGTCATGAGCCACATCCACAAGACGGCGCGTTAAATAACCGGCATCGGCAGTTTTCAAAGCGGTATCGGCTAATCCTTTACGGCCTCCGTGTGTAGAGATAAAGTATTCCAAAACGGTCAATCCTTCTCTAAAGTTAGAGAGCACCGGTTGTTCAATAATTTCACCCACTCCGCCGGTTAACTTCTTTTGCGGTTTCGCCATCAAACCTCTCATCCCGGCCAGCTGTCTTACCTGCGCGGGCGATCCTCTCGCCCCAGAATTCGCCATCATATAAACGGAGTTAAATTTAGTTTCTTTCTCTTGATACATCGTCTCATCCTTCCGTTTCATTTCATCAAACATGAGGCGCCCCACATCGTCCGTAACATGGGTCCAGATATCGATAATTTTGTTGTAACGTTCAGAATCGGTAATCACGCCTTGGCGCGCTTGCGATTCAATTTCTTTAACCGCGCCGCGAGCTTTTTTAATAAGATCGTCTTTTGCGGAAGGAACCACCATATCGGCAATCGATATCGATATACCCGAGAGAGTGGCAAATTTATAACCCATGTTTTTTATGTCTTCCAAAAGTTTAATCGTGCGATGGTGCCCTAAATTTTTGTAGCAGCGTTCCATTAATAATGAAACTTCCTTTTTATTCAGTTCATGATTAATATAACCCATTTCAGGAGGGACCACTTGGTTAAATATAATTCTCCCCACTGTTGTGTATTGTTTCCATAACGCCGCATTCTTAAGATCTTTTTCTTTGAATTCCGGTTCAGAAATTTCCGTAATGCCTCTCACTTTAATTTTGGCGTGAAGGGCTACGGCTTTGTTTTGATACGCGGTAATGACAGCTTCGGGATTCTCAAAAATTTTCCCCTCTCCGGGACAGCCTGGCTTTACTTTGGTTAAATAGCAGCACCCTAAAATCATATCTTGAGAAGGAGTTGCAATTGGTTTTCCAGAAGCGGGAGAAAGAATATTGTTGGTGGAAAGCATGAGCATGCGGGCTTCCATCTGCGCCTCTAAGGAAAGAGGCACATGGACAGCCATTTGGTCGCCGTCGAAGTCCGCGTTAAAGGCGGCGCAGGTTAAAGGATGCAGCTGAATCGCCTTGCCTTCAATTAAAACAGGTTCAAAAGCCTGAATACCCAATCGGTGGAGCGTGGGAGCGCGGTTCAACAAGATAGGATGTTCTTTTGTAATTCTTTCTAAGATATCCCAAATTTCAGGTTTCGCTCTTTCTAACATTCTCTTGGCCGCTTTTAGAGTTACGACATCATTTTTCATGAGTTCCCGAATAATAAAGGGTTTAAAGAGTTCCAATGCCATCTCTTTTGGGAGACCGCACTGGCTCATCTTGAGGCTTGGACCTACCACAATAACGCTTCTTCCGGAATAGTCCACCCGTTTACCCAGCAGGTTTTGGCGAAAGCGCCCCTGTTTCCCTTTAAGAATGTCACTTAAAGATTTTAAAGGTCTAGAGCCTGCCCCTACCACCACTTTCCCTCGAGCTCCATTTTCAAAAAGCGCGTCTACTGCTTCCTGCAACATTCTCTTTTCATTGTGAATCATGACTTCGGGCGCTCTTAAGGATTCAATATGTTTTAAACGGTTGTTGCGATTGATAATTCTTCGGTATAAATCGTTTAAGTCGCTGGTCGCAAAACGGCCTCCTTCTAAAGGCACGAGCGGTCTTAAATCGGGCGGAATTACGGGAAGCACCGTCAAGATCATCCACTCGGGACGATTATTAGAATTTACAAATCCTTCTAAAGTTCTTAAACGTTTTCTTAATCTTTCTCTTTCTGTTTCAGACTCAATATTTTTTAATTTGTTTCTTAAATCAACCGCCTCTTTTTTAACATCTGTTTTCTCTAAAAGTTCTCTTAATGCGGGAGCGCCGATGCCAATCTTTACCTTGGATCCCCACTCGGACCGAATCTTTTGAACTTCCTCATCGGTAAACAACTGTTTTTGGCGATAAATTACTTTCCCATCTAGGTTCTTAAAATCTTCCAAGACTACATATTTTGCGTAATAGACCACTCTTTCTAAATCGGCCAACTTAATATCCAAAAGAGCCCCAATTCTAGAAGGAGATTTTCTTAAAAACCAAATGTGGGCTACAGGCACAGAGAGCTCAATGTGTCCCAATCTTTCTCTGCGCACGCTCGATTCCGTTACCTCCACACCGCAACGGTCGCAAACAGTCCCCTTATATTTAATGTATTTATACTTGCCGCAGTTACATTCCCAATCTTTAACGGGTCCAAAAATTCTCTCACAGAAAAGACCATCTCTCTCGGGTTTAAAGGACCGGTAGTTAATCGTTTCCGGTTTTCTCACTTCTCCATAGGACCAAGAGCGAATTTGTTCCGGGCTCGCAATGGAAATTTGGATAGCGCCAAAATCAGAAAAATTCATCCCCCACTGAGCTTTCTTTTTGCTCTTAGCTTGAGAACTTAATTTTCTTTTTTCTAACAGATCAATCACCATATCTTTTCCTTGTATAGAACTAGATTTAAGATTTAGATCCTACTTCTTCTTTTGCCTTTGGTTTTGCGGCATGGGACCCTTTGGGATCCGTTTCTTTTTTCTTTAATTCTATCGCCAAACACAAAGATTGCAATTCTTTTACCAAAACTTTAAAGGATTCCGGAATACCGGGCTCGGACATAGATTCTCCTTTAATAATCGATTCATACATTTTTGTCCGGCTCACCACATCGTCCGATTTAACGGTCAAAAATTCCTGCAAGGTGTAGGCGGCTCCATAACCTTCAATAGCCCAAACTTCCATTTCTCCAATTCTCTGTCCGCCAAATTGAGCTTTACCGCCCAAAGGTTGGCGCGTAACTAAGGAGTAAGGGCCTGTGGAACGGGCATGAATTTTATCTTCTACCATATGCGCTAATTTAAGAATATACATCACGCCCACCGTTACTTTTTCTTCGAAGGGTTCGCCAGTTCTCCCGTCGTAAAGGGTAATTCTGCAGTAATCATCGGGCAGAAATTTTTCTGAAACTCCAGATTTTCTTAAGTGTTCCTTAGCCTCTTTAACTTTTTCTATAACCTGAGATTCTTTGGCGCCGTCGAATACAGGGGTCACCATCTGCACATTGAGAACGGATCCCGCCCAGCCCAACATAATCTCTAAGATTTGTCCCACGTTCATACGAGACGGTACGGAAAGAGGAGACAAGACCATGTCCACAGGGGTGCCATCCGGCAAATAGGGCATATCGTTGCGGTTCATTATTTTTGCGACCACTCCCTTATTTCCATGGCGGCCCGCTAATTTATCGCCCACCTGCACTTTTCTGCGGGAAGCGATATAAACTTTTACAATTTTATTGACAGTTACCGGCATTTCATCGCCAGATTTTAAATTTTCTTTTTTGCGGGCAAAATTCTTTCTTAAAATTTGTTCCCATTTATCAAAGAGCACCTGCAGCCGTTTCTTTTCGTCTTGTTTTTTAGCGGGCGTCCATTCTTTACCGCTCAGATACTCATCCAAGTGAGCAATGCTTTCTTTCTTTTCTTGGCGCAGCTCTTCAAGTTCTCTATGAAATTCTTTTTCAATAGCATCAATCTTAGCATCTTCTTCTTTCTTATTCAGTCTTTCTCTGCGCACAAATTGTTCCACGGAAAGGACTTTTCCGGTGACTCCAGGAGGCACTCTTAAAGAAGCATCGGCCACTTCTTCGGATTTTTTGCCAAAGATCACTTTTAAAAGTTTTTCTTCGGGAGAAATTTGCTGTTCCCCCTTAGGCGTTACTTTTCCTACTAAGATATCTCCCGGGCTTACTTCCGCACCCAAACAAATGATACCGTGCTCATCCAATTGAGTTAGGGCATCAGCTCCCACATTTGGAATATCGCGGGTAATCTCTTCGGGTCCCAGTTTAGTATCTCGCGATTCGATCTTAAATTCCTGAATATGAATGGAAGTAAAAACGTCATCGGTAACCAGTCGGTCACTCATTAAAATTGCATCTTCAAAGTTATACCCTTCCCATGGCATAAAGGCCACGAGAATATTTTTCCCTAAAGCAATCTGTCCTTGGTTGGTCGCAGGGCCATCGGCCAAGGGCTGGCCCTTTTTAACAATATCTCCTACGTTAAGCAGAGGAATAAAATTAATACAGGTATCTTGGTTGGAGCGGGTATATTTTTTAATCTGATAGATATCGATGGGATTCTTGGAATCTTCATCGTCCGACCATATCGCAATTTGGTTGGAAGTGACCGAGATCACTCTCCCCGCTCTTAAAGCGACTACGGTGGAAGCGGAGTCCTTTGCCACTCGCTCTTCAATTCCTGTTCCAACTATTGGATATTCCGGCTTAATACAAGGAACTCCTTGCCGTTGCATGTTAGAACCCATAAGGGCGCGGTTGGCATCGTCGTGTTCCAAAAATGGAATTAAAGAGGCGGAAACAGATACCACCTGCATTGGGGAAATATCCATATAGTTGATATCTTTAGGATCTTTTAAAGGGAAGTCTCCGCGAGTTCTGCAGGCAACTAAATCGGCGGCAAACTTGCCGTTCTTTTCCAAAGGAGCATTTGCCTGAGCCACAACATATTCATCTTCTCTGTCTGCGGTAAGATAATCCACTGCCTCTGTTACTCGACCCGCGTCTACTTTTCTATAAGGAGATTCAATTAATCCATACTCATTTACGCGCGCATAGCAGGCTAAAGAGGTAATCAATCCTATGTTAGGGCCTTCCGGAGTTTCAATTGGGCAAAGACGTCCATAGTGAGTATGATGAACGTCGCGTACTTCAAATCCGGCTCTTTTTCGGTGCAAACCTCCAGGCCCTAGAGCGGAAAGACGCCGTTTATGGGTTAATTCCGCTAAGGGGTTGGTCTGATCCATAAATTGAGATAATTGTGAGGTTCCAAAGAATTTGCGCACAATCCCAACCACAGGCGACGTGTTTAAAATGATACGGGGCGTTAAAAGTTCCGGTTCCGGTAGATTCATTTTATCCCGAGCCAGACGCGTCATTTGCATAAGCCCAATTCTAAGTTGGTTTTCTAAAAGCTCTCCAATGACCCGTA
>JAHFCA010000174.1:2407-3489 GCA_023249715.1 Elusimicrobiota bacterium | reverse complement strand
AATTAAAAGACCCCCCCTTGTTAGGGGATGTGACCCTTTCCGGAGATGTGGAAGGGCCATTAAATAATTTAAATGTATCGCTGGATGGCGCGTTGGAGAATGTGCGCATTCAAAGCAAAAATAGCGCAGGTGAAGAAATTTTTAAAGGAAAACTTAACGCCGATTTAAGCGAAGGTTTTTTAAAATCCATCCGTCTCAATCTCTCTTCCTCTCAAGGAGCCCAAATAAAATCTCGCGGAGAAGCTAATTTAAAGACCGGAGCCATCGATCTAGAAAACTCCTTTGTTAAATGGGATGTGGAAGTATTGCAAAATCTTTTAGGTTGGAAAGGATTTAAAGGAGAAGTGGATGGATTTTTAAAAATTCAGGGGGATTGGAATTCTCCAAAAGCGAAAGGAAAAATTATAGGCAAGGAAGGAACCCTAGGCAATATCCCCTTAGAGAATTGGGAAATTTCGGGAACTTTTCAGCAAAAGGAGCTACACTTTTCTGGAGCTAAACTGATCGGGAGAAAAGGCTCCTGGAGGTTTACGGTATTAGAAGAGAGCTGGTTGCGCATTCTGGGGGATAAAAGTGTGGAATATCGCCTGGCTACGGATTTTGCCAATATTCCTCTAGGAGAAATATTTTTAGTAGGCAGCGGAGTAGCCAAAGGCGAATGGAAAAAAGACCCTGAGACTCATTCTGTAACCATACACTCTGAAATTAAAACAAACGACTGCTTAATTAATGAATTAGAATTAAAGCCTTCACAGTTTGCTTTAGAGTTTCAAAAAGGAGTCCTAAAATTTTTACCTTCCACCCAACCCATGGACACCGCGGAGGACTCAACACCGACTCAAATTAAAGGGGAAGTCCACTTAAATCACCTTCCTTGTCTGGTCATTAAAAATTTAGAGCTTTGGGAAGAGAATAAAAGAGTCTTACTTATAAACGGAGAAATCTGCAAAGATAAGCCCTCCTTTCAAATGATAGGAGAAGGCGTCGACGCCTCTGTTTTAACCAGCCTTATTAAAAGCCCAATCCCCATTACGGGAAAAATGAATTTGAATGTGACCGGACAAACGCATCTTAAACATTCT
>JAHFCA010000174.1:0-2397 GCA_023249715.1 Elusimicrobiota bacterium | reverse complement strand
CATTCTGAAATTATGGGAGATCTTAAAGTAGCCCAGGGGCAAGTGGGCGCTGTTCCGTTCGATTCTTTAAATTCTAAATTTAAATGGTCGGAAGGAATTCTTTATTTACCTGAGTTCGAAGCAAAAAACAAAGACTTATTTTTATTAAATCTCACTGGAAACTTACCCCTGAAGTTGTGGGACAAAGAATCTTTCAATAAAAAAATAGATCTTACTTTAAATGTTCCCGATGGAAATCTTTCCTTTTTAAATTATTTGGAAAGCGACTTAATAAAAAACGCCAAAGGGAATTTTAAATTGAATGGAACACTTAAAGGAACTTCTATAAAACCTCAATTAGACGGTAATTTAACGATCCATGATGGCGAATTTGATTCGCGTTACCTCACCCAAAAAGGGGAAAACTTAGAGGTGGAATTATTGTTTAATTCCAGTCGACTGACCTTTAAAAAAGCCAAATTTAATAGCGGCAAAAGCAAAATTGTTTTGGGGGGTGGAATGGATGTCTCCTTGGAAGATGGGGAAATCCATTTCGATAATTTTGACTTTAAATTACAAACTGTCGGAAAGAAAGGAATTCCCTTACAAGTCCCGGAGTTCCCGCTTTCGAGAGAAAAACTGGCGCTTCCCAGCTCTGCTTCCAGAGGAACGCCCACTTTTTATCTCCATCTTACGGGCAATAGAGAGACACCCCACATGGAGGGTTGGGTTGAGTTAGAGAAAACGCTTTTCTCTTATCCCCCAATTAAAAAACCTAAAAAAGATCATTCTCTACTTGAAGATATGGAATGGGATTTTGTCATAAGAACAGGCGATCAAACCACTTTTCAAAATGAATATGTCTATGCCAACGTAGACGGTAAAATTCATATTAAGGGACGGCATGAAAACTTTTCAGTCAATGGAAAAATTAACTCCGACGAAGGAACCATTTCCCTATATGGAGCAAAATTCCAATTAAAATCAGCCGAACTAGAAATCTATCAACCTCCGGAAATAACATTGGGAAAAGAAAATTCAGGAGTTCCGCCAACTAAAAATAGTGTGGCTCTTTCCTTTAAGGCGGAACAAACCTCCTTTATACCCGCTCCGGACGGGACCGATAAAGTGCAAGACACCATTACCTTAAGTTTGGAAAGAACGCCTCTTACAGAAAAATTCGATTCCAAAAAATTAACTTTTAGATCTTCTCAACATCCGACTCTTTCGTCGGAAAGAGTGGCTATGAATGCGGGATTAGGCATTAATTTAGAAGAACAAGACCCGGTAAAAAAAGATATGCAACTCCGCCAAGGAATAGCTAGACTCTTGGACTCGCAACTCGCCTCTCCTTTAGCTAGAAACCTTATTCAAAGGACAGGCTTCATTGACCGCATAGAAATTAATCAGGAGACAGAAATCTCTCGCAGTAAGGAACTGCGAGGATCGGAACGGACTCTCTTAGACCCCTTTTTAGGTCACTCCATTGTGTTAGAAAAAACTTTTGGAGCAAAGTTGGGAATAGGGTACCGGGCCACATTAGATAAAATTAAAGACCGGGCTGATTTTATTCACCAATTGGAGTTAAGATACCCTTTCTATAAGGGGATTTGGCTCTATGGTTCCACAGAGCTAGATTCTAAAGAAAATCTGGGTCGAGACCCCGAAAGGAGAGGGGGAATTAAAACCCAAATACGCTTCGATCCTTCCGACCTATTTAAAAAGAAAGAATCCAAAGAAGAGAAGAAAGAGCAAACCAAATAATTCCCTTGGATTATTTGGTTTAACGATTTTGTATAATGGCAAAGTGCGTAGGTTTCTAGCTTACTTTGCGCTTGTTTGGAGCGGGGTTTTCATTTTTGAGAATGTTCCCGCTCTTCTTGCCGCCCAAAACCCATCCGAAGACCTCCAAATTATTCGAGAAATTAAAATTAAAGGAACCAAAAACTTTAAGGAACGGAGCGTCCGGGAGCTCGTAAAGAGCCGTCCTAAAGACCTTTATTCTGTGGAAAAAGTTCGGGAAGATATCCAATCCATTTTAAACTCGGGAAATTTTGCCGATGCCGAAGTGCAAACAGAACCCATAAAAGGAGGCTTAAGATTAGTTTTCGTCATTAAAGAAAAACCACAGGTAAAGCGGATGGATTTTACAGGCAATAAAAAGATTGGCAAAGCCAAAATGAAAGAGGAAATTTCTCTAAAAGTAAAGGAAGGGTACGATTCCGTTAAGATGAATCGCGACGTTGAAAAAATTCTTTCTCTCTACGCAGAAAAAGGATACCCGGACGCTAAAGTTGAAACTTTCACAAAATTTGACGATCTTCTCAATCAGGTTAATATTAATTTTATTATTAAAGAAGGGAATCGCATTTTAATAGAAAACGTGGAGTTTGAAGGTTTACACGCTTTTTCAACTCG
>JAHFCA010000040.1 GCA_023249715.1 Elusimicrobiota bacterium | reverse complement strand
ACTTACTCCTTTTTTCTAAGGAAGTAGATCCGGGGTTAGAATTACATAGGGTGCCTGTCCAGGCAGAAAATCTATTACAGTCCTTAATAGAAACCTATAAACCAGTTGCAGATCAAAAAAATATTAGCCTGCATCTAGTTAGCAATATGAAAATTAGTCCCTTAAATGTAGATCCTTCCTATTTAAAAACTGCTTTTAAACATTTGCTTCTCAATGCTATTCAATTTAGTAAACCAAATGGGATGGTTACCATTGAATTAACCCAGCCCGATGCTCATATTTGTATCGCATTCAAAGATAGCGGGATAGGAATTCCTAAAGAAGAAATTCCGCAAATTTTTGACGGGTTCTATCAGGTGGCAAAATATTTAACCCGGTCCGTAAAAGGGTTGGGATTAGGTTTAGCCATTACCAAGAGGATCGTAGAAGCGCATGGGGGTTATATAACCGTTAAGAGTGAACTAGAAAAAGGCTCTACCTTTACGATTGTTTTAGCTGTTGATTAATTTTTCTATTCCCAGGTTTTCTTTAAGTAATCTTCTCGGCCCGATCCTTTCTTATAAAGCTTATAATGCAGGGGATTTTTTTTATAATAATTCTGGTGATAATCTTCAGCCTTATAGAACTCTTGAACGGGCAAGATTTTAGTCACAATCGGTTTATTATATTTTCCAGATTTTTCTAAGGTTTGTTTAGAAATTTCCGCCAGCTGTCTTTGTTCTTCAGTATGGTAAAAAATGGCAGTTCTATACTGTGTCCCACGATCTGCGAATTGTTGGTTGAATGCCGTGGGATCAATATTTCTCCAAAATATTTCTAAAAGCTTTTCATAAGTAACCAGAGAAGCGTCATAACGAATTTCTATAGCTTCCGTATGACCGGTTAAACCAGAACTCACTTCTTCATAAGTCGGATTCTTTTTTTCTCCGCCGGTATACCCTACGGTTGTAGAGAGTACTCCCTTTAATTCTTGAAAGGGCTGTTCCATACACCAAAAACAGCCTCCAGCAAAGGTTGCTTTTTCTATCTCTTCCATAAGAACTTTCTCCTTCTCTTTAGAGTTTGCATAAAATGAAAACAAAAAAATAAATAATAAAGAAAAATAGAGAATCTTTTTCATACAAGATTTAAAGCGCTACTATTTTTGTCTAATACTCTATATTGGATAGCTTCGGCCATATGCTCTACTAAAATTTTTTTAGAATCTGCTAAATCGGCTATCGTACGCGCTAACTTTATTATTCTATCATGAGCTCGGGCCGAAAGTCCCATGCTTTCGATAGCATGCCTGAGTAATGATTTGGATTCAATATCGCACTCACAAAATCTTTTTAGTAATTTTGAATTCATTTGAGAATTTGTATAGAGGGGGATCTTTTCATTTTTAAATCTTTCTTTTTGAATGGTTCGAGCTTGAATAACTCGTTTTCGAATTTCCAAGGAGCTTTCTTGAAAAGAAGTTTCTTCCATGAGTTCGTCAATTTTAAGCACAGGAATTTCTAAGTGAATATCTATTCTATCTAAGAGCGGCCCCGATACCTTTGATTTATATTTTAAAACCTTATAGGGAGTGCATAAACAGCTTCTCAGAGGGTGCCCTAAATAGCCGCACGGACAAGGGTTCAGTGCGGCTATCAGCATAAAGTTGGATGGAAAATGAAGGGTTTCCTTTACTCGAGTAATCGTAACTTCTTTAGATTCTAAGGGTTGTCTTAAAACTTCTAAAACGTTTCTGTGGAATTCCGGTAACTCATCTAAAAAGAGGACGCCGTTATGAGCCAAAGAAACTTCTCCCGGTTTAGGAATTTGGCCGCCCCCTATTAAAGCAATGTCAGAAATCGTATGGTGGGGATTGCGAAACGGACGAATTTTGATTAATCCCCAATTTTTAGAAAGAGTCCCCGCAACAGAATGAATTTTTGTTGTTTCTATAGATTCTTCCAAAGTAAGAAGGGGTAAAATAGAAGTAACTCGTTTAGATAGCATAGTTTTTCCAGATCCCGGAGGTCCCATTAAAAGGACGTTGTGGCCGCCGGCACAGGCCACCTCTAGGGCTCTTTTCGCGAAGGGATGCCCCTTTACATCGGCAAAATCTAAATCTGTCTGTTCCTGGGTGGGGGAAGAACCTAACGGAATTTTTGGTGACGTTAAAGAATGGATATCCTCCTTTAAAGCATTACAAACTTCTCGTAAATTTTGGGCTCCATATATTTTTATACCTGTAACAACAGAAGCTTCTTCTAAATTTGAGTAAGGGAGTATAATGCCTTTTAGATTCCTTTCTTTAGCTTCTAGCACAAGAGGTAAAATCCCCTTTACGTTTCTTAAAGTTCCGTCTAAAGCCAATTCTCCCACCAAGCACCATTGAGGAAGGAACTCGCTTAATAATTGTTCTGAAGCCGCAAGAATCCCTATCGCAATTGGCAAATCAAAACCCGATCCTTCTTTGCGAACGTCTGCGGGAGCCAAATTAACAGTAATTTTTTTAGTGGGGAATTCGAATCCGGAATTGTTAATAGCGGAAATAACTCTACTCTTTGCTTCTCGAATAGAGGCATCGGGCAGCCCTACGGTAAATAAATTAGGCAGTCCTGGCGCAATATCCACTTCCACCGTAATAATATGCCCATTGATTCCTAAAACAGAGGCGGAGTAAACTTTTGATAGCATAGTTACAAAGAATAATTTAAGGACGAAAATGCATTTGGAATATATTCAATTTTTGATGGAGAAATAGCCATCACATCAAAACGAAAGTCACGGCCATTTAGTTTCTTTTCTTTTATATAAACTAACGCAGTCTTCACAATATGTTCCATTTTCTTATAATGAACTGCTAATTGTGGGGGGCCATATTCTAGGGATGATCGGTATTTTACTTCTACAAAAATAATTCTATTGGAGGGATCTAAACCTATAAGATCAATCTCGCCCAATTTACAGGAATAGTTTTTTTCTAGAATTTTACAACCTTTTTTAAGTAGAAATTGAAGCGCTCGATTTTCATAGGTAGTTCCAATTTCTCTTTTATTGGTGCGCATGATGTTTCTTTAAGGCAGTTAGTACCGGTGAAAAGCTTTTGCGATGAAGGGGAGAGGGGCCCAATTCTTTTAATTTGTTTGCATGCAATTTAGTTCCATACCCTTTATGTTTTTTAAATCCGTAGAGGGGATAGTTTTTATCGTAATGGTCCATAATTTTGTCTCTTTCCACCTTTGCAATAATGCTAGCCGCTGCGATAGAAGCGCTTATTCTATCTCCCTTAACAATAGATTTTTGATTAAAAGATCCCAGTTTTGGTAGGGGTAATCCGTCAATTAAAATGAGATCTGGTTTTACTTGAGGATATTGAAGTATTAGTTTCTCTAATGCTTTTTTCATGGCTAAATGAGTGGCTCTGGCAATATTGAGCGAGTCAATAAGATCGACGTCTACAATCCCAATTGCCCAAGGAGCATTCTCTATAAGAGTTTTATAAATGTCAGTTCTTTTTTTGGGTGGTATTAATTTAGAATCTGCAATTTCCGGATGAAAAAATCCCACCGGTAAATAGACAGCGCAAGCAAGGACTGGGCCCGCCCAAGGGCCTCTTCCAGATTCATCGATACCAACAATTTTACTATTGGAGAGATTGGTTTTAAGGGTGCCAGCTACTCTTTTGTCGAACTCAAAGAGGGGGGCACCCCTATGGATCATTCGTTACGGCTAGTGTGAGAGGGCTACTTCAGAATTATCTTTTTTAGTGAGATTAGATTGGGAAGAACCGGAAGCAGTGTGGCTTTCTGCTGTGTTTACTTCTTTTTCACTTAACCGGGCTGCTTTTCCCGTAAGTTTTCTTAAATAATAAAGCCTTGCTCGGCGTGCCTTTCCGCTCTTCATTACCTCAATTTTCACTATTCTAGGGGAATGGAGAGGAAACGTGCGTTCTATCCCGACTCCAAACGAAATTTTTCTCACACAATACGTTTCAGAAACGCCAGATCCTCTCCGGTATAAAACAACACCTTCATAAGGCTGAATTCTTTCGGATTCTCCTTCTACCACTTTTACATGGACTCGAACGGTATCGCCAGGTCTAAATGAAGGTAAATCTTTTTTTAAATAAGGAGCTTGAATATTCGCTAAAATCTTTTGTGCATTCATAAAAGTTAAGAGACGTTGGCTAACTCCGGTCTTTTTTTAAGAGTACGGTTTAAAGCGTTTGTCTCCCTCCAATTTTTAATTTCTTTGTGGTTCCCAGAGAGGAGAACCTCTGGAACTTTTTTTCCCTTAAAATCCGCAGGTCGGGTATATTGGGCATAATCGAGTTTGCTAGAAAAGAAAGAATCGTTAATAATGGATTCCCATTCTTTTACTACTCCAGGGACAAGACGGCAAACAGCATCCACTAAAACCATAGCAGGGAATTCGCCTCCTGTCAACACAAAATCTCCGATAGAAATTTCTTCATCAATCCAATCCATAACCCTCTCATCGATTCCCTCATAGTGACCGCATACGAGTAGGAGATGTTTTTTTTGAGAAAGTTCTAAAGCCTTCGATTGTTTTAAAGTTTTCCCTTGAGGAGAAAGATAGATAACCCATGGTTTTTCGCCTTCTTTTTTAGAGAGATATTCAATCGCTTCTACTAACGGTTCGGCTTTTAAAAGCATCCCGGGCCCTCCGCCGAATAATGTGTCATCTACCTTATGGTGCTTTTCCCGGCTAAATTTTCTTAAATCGTGGATTTGAATATCAATACGCTTTGCCTTCTGGGCTTTTTTTAGCAAGGATTCTTCAAAAGGCCCGGAAAACATATTGGGGAATAGAGTCAAAATATCAATCTTTAATGAGCTCATGATGCGCAGCTTAGTTTTTCTTTTTTTCTAAATTCGGATTTGGTTTTATTTTAGCTAATAGAGACTTAACGGTTTCGGAAGGCTGGGCCCCGCAGGAGAGCCAATATTGGAGTCTCTCTGGATTAATATGAATGGCATTCTCTTTATTTCTAGGATCATAATGGCCTAAGACTTCCAATTCTGCTCCGTCCCGGGCTTTTCTGCGATCTACGGCTACCAAACGATAAGCCGGTTGTTTAGTCATTCCAACTCTTTTTAATCTTAATCTTACTGACATATATTTATCTCATTTCTAGAATAGTTTCGCCTAGCTCAGACGAGCTAATAATCTTAGCTTATTTTAACTTAAATTGTCAATTGAACCCAAATTTTGGGTTGAAGAGCGGATTTTTTGAATGGCTAAAGATCTGTTCTTCTCTTTAAAAATAGAATTTCCCGCAACGAGTATCGTGGCGCCTTCTTTTACAGTGAGCGGGGCTGTAAGAGCATTAATGCCTCCATCCACTTCAATTTTACAAGGAAGATTTTTATCTTTTAGCACTTTATTTAAGGTTCTTACTTTGTCCAGCATTTCTGGAATAAACTTTTGTCCGCCAAACCCTGGCTCCACGGTCATAATTAATACATGGTCTACTAAGTGAAGATAAGAATAAATAGTGGATAAGTTTGTTTTTGGTCGGATAGAGATTCCAACTTTAGATTTGAGTTTTTTAATCTGATGGATAAGTTTTTCTGGCGATGAAACCGCTTCTCTATGAAATGTGATGCTATCGGCCCCAGCTTCTTTAAACTGCTCAACATATCGGGAAGGTTCTTCGATCATAAGATGCACATCTAAAAAGAGGGAAGTTGTTTTTCGAATCCAGCGGAGAACCACAGGTCCAACGGTTAAATTAGGAACAAAATGACCATCCATAACATCAATATGGAGCCAATCGGCATTTGCTTTTTCTATACTTTTAATTTCTTGAGCTAAGTGGGTAAAATCGGCAGAAAGAATAGAGGGAGCAATCAATACTTTATTATTTAATTTCATAAACTGTTCCTTTTAGTGTCAGTATCATTCTTGTTAGAGAGTACGATTTTTACTTTACTATTTTGAGAAATCTGCACGTCGGGTAAAGGGTCTTGTTCCGTTACAATGCCTTTAGGGTCCCCCGATTTTTCTACGGATATCTTTACTTCTTTTTCCCATTTTTCAACCTCTTCACTATTTTTTCCAATAAAATCTGGCATCAGTAGAGTTCCTTCTGGAGGCTTTCCTTCGGATAGAACAATGTGAACAATACTATTTTTTTCAACTTGGGTTTCGGGAAGCGGATCTTGAGACAGGACTCTATTCTTATCAAATCGTAAGGAAGGTTGTTCTGTTATTTCTCCTAACGTTAAAAAACGACTCCTTAAAGCGATTTCTGCAGATCGTAAAGATAACCCAGAAAGGTCTGGAACATGGATTAATTCTCCTCCTTGAGATACAATCACTCGGATCATCTTGCCTTCTCGGACAATAAGACCTCCTTCTGGTTTTTGGCGGGTGATAGTTCCCACAGGAATAGTTTCATTGAATTCGGACCCCTCTTGCTTTAATCCTAGATTTTTTTCAGAAACAATTTTTAAAGCCTCTGCTATTGTTCTTCCTGTTAGTTCTGGTACGAGGACTTCTTTTAGAGAATGAACGAACCCTTTTATGGCCCAATTTCCCGCTCCTGCTACGAGGACTAAAAGCATAAGTATAAGAGCTATTTTCTCTAATTTTTCTCTGATTTTACTCGATACATAATGGGCAGAGTTTTTCATAATTTAAATGCCTACAGGATGTGCGGCCCAAATTAATTTGTGCAGTTGAAGGTTAAATTGTAAACAAGGGTTCTTAAGAGACAGTAACCAATCTGCAATAGGTTGAATTTCACACCCAAAAACGGGTTGAATAGAAATTTGAAATCCCCTATTTTTAGTTTTTTCAATAATCTGTAAAATTTCACTTTTTTCCACGGAAGATCCATCTGTAACAAACTTCAATAAATCTTGTTCCGGCCTCAAATATAAAAGATTATCTTGTTTCATTTTATGGTTCATTCCGCTATGTTCCAATTTCCAGTCCATGATAATAGAACTATTTTTAACTTGGAAAGGCTGGATATCCAGAGAGCCTCCTGTTTCAATATCAAAGTGCAGTTGGGGGGCATGGCGCATAAGTTGGATGCAATCTTCGGTATGGAGCAGAGGTTCTCCGCCTGTTAGACAAACAAATTTTGCTCGGCTTTCCTTGATTTTAGAAGTAACCGTATTAAAAGACACGAGGGTGCCCTTTCCAAAAGAATAGGAGGTATCGCACCATTGACAACGCAAATTGCACCTGGCAAAACGCACAAAATAAGTCGGTTTGCCGGAGTGAAGTCCTTCCCCTTGTAATGAGAGGTAATGCTCGATTAACTGCATAAATTAAGATTTTACAAAATTTGGAAGTAGTATAATCATTTTCTTATGGGTTATACTCAAAGTCTAAAGAATATCGCTCTCCAATTAGGTTTTGATAGGGTTGCTGTTAGCTCTGTTCTCCCGGATCCAAATGAGAAAGAACGGTATTTAAATTGGCGTAATTTAGGGTTTGCGGGTAATTTGCAGTATATGGTAAGAGATACTCCTCGGCGTTGGGTCGCCCAAGACTTGCTTCCCGATGCGAGGAGTATAATAACCTTTGCTGTAAATTTTTTTAGCGGCTCTAAAAAAATGGAGCCTAAATATGGTTATGGAAGAGTAGCGCGATATGCGTGGGGAAAAGATTATCACGATGTCATTAGAGAGCGTTTAGAGGAGTGGGTAAAATTAGTTAGAGAGTATGTGGGACCTTCCTTTCAAGCAAAGATCTTAGTCGATTCCGGACCCCTTTTAGAACGATCTTTTGCAAGAAGAAGCGGACTGGGTTTTGTCGGTAAAAATACAGTTATCATCAGTAAACAGTTTGGGTCTTTTATTTTTTTAAGTGAAGTTATTACTAATTTAGAATTGGAAAGTGACGAAATGAAAAGGTCCCCTTATTATAAAGATGATTGTGGTTCTTGTAGAGAATGCATGGTCCAATGCCCTACAGGGGCTTTAGTAATGCCTAGAAAATTAGATGCGCGTAAATGTATTTCGTATTGGACGATTGAAAACAAGGGGGAAATTCCTTTAGAAATGCGCTCTGGGATTGGAGACTGGATTTTTGGTTGTGATATTTGCCAAGAAGTTTGTCCCTATATAGGTCTTTCTAAAACTACAAAATGGAAGGAATTTTTACCAGAAAATGGGTGTGGACCGTATCTTTCTTTGTCAGAGGTTCTTTCTATCCGGGAGGATAAAGAATTTAAACAAAAATTTGCAGGAACTCCAATTCTGCGCTCAAAAAGAGGCGGTCTTTTAAGAAATGCGTGTATCGTTAGCGCCAATCAAAAATTTAGAGAGGCTATTCCTGTCTTGGAGCAATGCGCAACAGAAGATCCAGAGGAATTAGTTCGGGCTTCTGCATTGAACGCCCTGGAAAGCTTAATGAGGGGACCGGAATTTTAGGACGGTAAAGAAAACAAGTGTAAAGAAAGCGGTGTTAATCATTCCAAATGTTTTAAAAATACGGTCGCTTGAAATCATTACAGAAGGTAACATCAATAGAATACAGGTCCAAACACCAGCAGCCCAGGCAAAGCTGATATCCTTTGAGGATTTTCGTTTATAGATTTTTAATATCAGAGGAATATTCCAAAAAGGTAGCGTAATAGCTCCGATCATCCCTAAAATCCTTATCCATTCTGCGTGCATTGTTATTGAGTAGTACTGTTTTTTTCTACAAATCGGTATTCAATTTCTCCGGGAGGAGTAAGGCCTAATTCCCGACGGGCATAATCTCCATAGAGAGTAGTATCTTTTTTAATACGATCCATTTCAATTTCTAATTCTTTATTTCTTTTACGAACTTCTTCTAAGTTTTGAACTAATTTCTTGTAATATCTTCTTTTACTCCAATATCCTCTAAAACCTTCGCTGGATAGAAATAATAAAATTAAACCGCATGAGAAGAAAATCCAAATTTTTTGTGTTTTTAGGAGCACTTTAGCTTTAGTAAGATGCGGTGGGAATTTATCCCGAGATTAAGACTTGTTTCCCTAAAAATTCCGCTTTTGCGCCACAGTGTTCTTCGATGCGAAGGAGTTGATTATATTTTGCAATTCTTTCGGAGCGACAAAGCGACCCTGTCTTTATTTGGCCGGAATTGGTCGCTACGGCTAAATCGGAGATAAACGTATCTTCTGTTTCCCCGGACCGATGTGAAATGATTGTAGTATATCCAGCTTTTTGCGCCATGGTTATAGATTCTATGGTTTCCGTAAGCGTTCCTATTTGATTTAATTTTATAAGAATAGAATTGGCAATTCCTTTTCTTATTCCCTCAGATAAGCGGACGGTATTGGTGCAGAAAAGGTCATCGCCTACTAATTGAGTTTTTTTACCTAGAGTATCCGTTAAAATTTTCCAACCTTCCCAATCATTTTCACTCACGCCATCTTCAATAGACACAATGGGATAGTTGTTAATCCAAGCTTCATAAAACTTCACCATCGACGGCGCATCTTTAATTTGATCTTTCGATTCTCCTTCTAACTCATATTTTCCATTGGAATAAAATTCGCTAGCGGCCGCATCTAAAGCGATAGCTACTTCGCTTCCCGCTTTATAACCCGCTATTTTAATCGCTTCTAAAATAACTTCTAAGGCTTCTTCGTTTGACTTTAAATTAGGCGCAAATCCCCCTTCATCTCCGACAGCAGTATTTAAATTTTTCTTTTTTAAAACAGCTTTAAGCTGATGAAAAACCTCGGTACCCCATCGTAACGCTTCTTGGAAATTTTTTGCGCCGACGGGCATAATCATAAATTCTTGCAGATCTACATTATTATCGGCGTGAGCGCCCCCGTTTAATATATTCATCATGGGGACGGGGAGTAGATAGGTTTTGTAGGAAAGATGGTAGCAGCGCCGTATGGATTCGTA
>JAHFCA010000173.1 GCA_023249715.1 Elusimicrobiota bacterium | reverse complement strand
GAAACAAAAAAGTGAGAGAATAGTTAAAACTATTCGCGAACTTTTTTGTGAAGAAAAAATATCTATATTTTTCGTCGAATTCCATTTTCTAACGCAATATTCGGGTTTAAATCGGGAACCTCTTGAGCAGGAGTTTGTCCACTAACCGAGGGAACCAATAATTTAAGTGATACCCCACCGCTCCCGGTCCCCAAAGAGTGGCCTCTCTTTTTTTCCCCTGCGAGGCCTGCAATATCATTTTGGCCACTTTTTCGCTCCTATTCATTTTAATGGGGGGTAACTTTAATTTTAACCGTCCATAGGACTCTATTCTCTCATGAAACTGCGAAGCGACCCGCCCGGGGAATATAGCAATTACATCAATTCCAAACTTTTTTAGTTCCAACCGCAAACTCTCTGTTAAACCATTCAACGCGAATTTTGTACAACTATAGGCGGAAACCCCGGGAAGCGCTCTTCTCCCTACCCCCGAAGAAACGTTAATAATTTGCCCTCCCCCTTTCTTTTTCATATCGGGTAAAACCGCTTGCACTAAAGTGACGGGCGCATAAAAATTCACTTCAAAATTATTGCGATATTCTTTTATAGGACAATCTTCCACCAAGCCCGTGACTGCGTATCCGGCATTGTTAATCAAAATATCGATGGGCCCCATCTTTTCTTTAATTTCTTTTATTACTTGTGGGATGCTATCTATTTGAGAAAGATCACAGGGAAATACCTGCGCATCTCCTCCATCCTTTAAAATTTCTTCTCGAACAGACTGCAAAGCATTTTTATTTCTAGCTAACAAAGCGATTCTTCCCCCTGCTTTAGCAAAAACAAGAGCGCAACTTCTTCCAATCCCGGAAGAAGCTCCCGTAATTAAGATAACTTTAGCTCTAGTTTCGAATTTCTTCAAGGACTTTTTTACCAATTTTTGAATTTAAAAAAATCCGGGCTAACTCGCTTCCTATATTTTCAGGATCTTCTTTGGGCCCTTGCGCACGTTCTCGAAGAATGTCCCCACCTTTAGGAGAAGCGATCATTCCTTCTATCGTAAGGCTTCTCCCTTCCACCTGAGCATAGGCCGCCATAGGCAGCCTACAGGTTCCACCTAAAATTCTTAAAAATTGTCGTTCCGCGCGAGCTTGAATTTCTGAATTTTCTTCATTCAAAAATTTTAATTTATCCATAAGATCTTCCCTATCAGATCGAATTTGAATCGCTAAAACACCTTGTCCCACACAGGGGAGCATTTGCGTGAGAGGAATTTTATATAAAGAAAATTCCGAGGATAGTTTCCCCCCGTACAATCTTTCTATTCCGGCAGAGGCCACCACGAGAGCATGGAGCACCCCTTCTTTTAATTTCCGAAGGCGGGTATCTAAATTCCCGCGAATCGCCTCCCCTTTTAAATCGGGCCTCAAAGCTGGCAACTGCACTTGCCGCCTTAAAGAACTCGTTCCCACTCTAGCCCCTTTGGGTAAATTTTCTAAATCTAGCCCCGCCCGTGTTACCAGACAATCGTTTGGGTCCACCTTTTTAGCATAGGCAACGAGCCGGAGTCCCTGCGTTATCTCCGTTGGTAAATCCTTAAGAGAATGGACGGCTAAATCTACCTCCCCGCGCAGCAAAGCCTCTTCTATCTCTTTTATAAAAACTCCCTTAACTCCAACCTCCGTGAAAGGGATCTCTTTCATGGTATCTCCGGTAGTATGAATAATCACCGCTTCCACTTTAAGATCAGAATACTTTTGTTCTATTTCCCGAATAACCATTTGGGTTTGCGCCACCGCCAGAGAAGAGCCTCGGGTCCCTAACTTTAAAACATTCACTTAGAAATACCGGTTGAATGTTTTAAACTTTTTTCTTCCCCTTCTTTTAACGATTGAACCCAGGAAAAAAACTCATCACTTTTTTCTTCTGCTATTTTATTCGCCTTACTTAATTCCTGCGACCTTCTGTTGGAGTTTTCCTGAACAATTCCCTCAAGGTCATCGATGTTATAAAGATAGACGTTGTCCACCCCGTGCGCCGCCGGGTCCATACTCCGGGGGACCGAAATATCTATAATAAAGAGAGACCGATTGTGGCGATCTCCCATTAATTTCTGAATTCTTTCTTTGGTTAAAAGATATTGAGTCCCTGACACAGAGGAGAGAACAATATCTACTTGAGACAACAAATTTATTCCTTCTTCCAGAGTTAAAGCGCACGCGTTTAATTCTTTAGCCAATAGCTGGGCGGTCTCTAAAGTTCTATTCGCCACATAAAGACGTTTCACCTTTTTACTCAAAAGATATTTACTGGAAACAGAGGCCATCTTTCCCGCGCCAAAAATAAGTACTGTAGAATGATGGAGGTCCCCAAAAATTTTCTCCGCTAAACAAACCGCTACTCCGCCCACCGATAAAGGACCTTCTCCAATAGAGGTATAGGTTCTAATAAACTTCCCCACATAAAGCGCCCTTTGAAAAAGGACATTAAAAAGTTTTCCCGTAGACCCTACTTTATGCGCCGAGGTGTAAGCATCCTTTACCTGCTTTAAGATTTCAGTTTCCCCCAACACCAAAGAATCAAGTCCGGAAGCCACCTTAAAAAGATGTTCTACCGCCTCTTTTTCTCGCTTTATATATAGGAAAGGAGCTAAATCTTTCTCTCCAAAATGGTTCGCTAAAAATTGTTCCGCCCACATCTCTGCATGAGAAGCATAACTATAAATTTCAGTCCGATTGCAGGTCGATAAAATGGCCAATTCTCGAGGAGAAACCTCCTTTTCATTTTTTAGTATCTCTTCAATTTCTCCCAAAGGGAAGGAAAGCTTTTCCCTTAAATGAATCGGAGCTGTCTTATGAGATATTCCAATGACCGTTAAGTTCATTTATTTCCCTTCGCCTGAAAGAAACCCATGGAGTTCCGAAAGATAGTTGACTCCGATATAGGTAAATAAAACCACTCCAAAACCTACCATGGAAAGGATGACTGTTTTTCTACCGCGCCAATTCGCCACTAAACGCATATGTAAATAGATGGCGTAAGTAAACCAGGTTACCAACGCCCAGGTTTCCTTAGCATCCCATCCCCAATAACGCCCCCAGGCATCATACGCCCACCGAGCTCCTAGGATAATTCCCAAAGTAAGGATAGGGAACCCCCAGCCGATCAATCGATAAATCATTAAATCGAGCGGTTCTAAAGCGGGCAATGACTGAGATATCCCGGAAAGTTTTTTAGATTTTATTTCTCGCTCCTGTAAAAGATACACCAATCCTATTGCAAAAGCGACTCCAAAAGCGGAATAAGCGGTAAACATAACTGGAACGTGAATTGCCATCCAGATGGACTGCAGGGCCGGCATTAAATGAGGAATCGATCGAGATTGCAAAATGCTTGCCCACAATCCCCGAACTCCTTCTATTTTTTCCCAATCGCTAAAAAGAGGATACGACATAGAAAAGCTTAATATAATCCAGAGCAGGGTAATGACAAACGTGCCCAAAATTTCTAAACGGTAAATAAATTGAACCACCAAGA
>JAHFCA010000172.1 GCA_023249715.1 Elusimicrobiota bacterium | reverse complement strand
TTTTTCAATGGAATGGGATGGGTGTCCACCTCGATTTTGATATGAATTTTTTGGTTTGGTTTAACACATTTTAAACCAAAATGGCTGTAGAGGTTCTGGAAACGCAAGAACGCTTTTTGCACCGTTTTTTCTTCATGCACATTCGTATTCAAACTAAAACCAACAAGTTGCAACTCTTTTTGAACGAAATCAATCAATTCCGTAAAATGATATCCTCTTTTATCTCCATCCAAGGCAAAATCTAAATCTTCGGAGTATCTTTTTAGATCGTAGCAAATGCGTAAGCAGGTCCCACCCATAAAGGAGAACGCTCCTCCAAACTTAGATTGGAACAGAAGTTGAAGCGCTCTCACTTGAAGGTGCTCCCTAATAAAATTTTCCATTTCCTCTTGGGAAGGGTGTTTAGATTGTCCCTTAAAATCCGCGACCAACTTTTCAAGCCTTTGCATATTTTTCTAAACTCCGAACTAAGACCTCTAATTTTTTAACCCCTAAACGCCGCGCGAACTCTTTGGCTTTTGCGAATTGAATCTGATCTAAATTTTGCCAGCGCATCTCTTTCCAAAAACTTGGCTCCGGCAACAGCCTTCCACTATAAAAATAAAAGTAGTCCACTAAAGCTTTCTCCAGAAAAGCCACATGCGACTCTGGATGAAACCCCCAGAAAAAATCTTTTTCAATTTTATGATAAATAAATTCGCCTAGGGGAGTCCTGAATCTTCTACTCCCTCGAGTGGAAACTGAAGTCATTGAAAAAACAACGTCCGGCAGGACCCCATAATGGTGCAATGCCCATTCTAAACTTAAGTAAGAGGGAGCATAAAGAAAACTTGAGATATCCGTTTTACTCACCGGAATGTCCGGGAAAAGATAGCGCCCTCGCTTGAGCAGAAGAAGTTCTCCTTTCTTTCTCCAATTAAAAAGGTTTAGCCGCAATACTTCCGGCGATGTAGCCCAAGCTACCCGGCAAGCCTCGGCCCAGGTAAAGAAGGGTTTTTTCATCTTTTTTTTAAATTCGCTTAATTTCATTAAATTATAAATAAATATAATCTAATGAAATTATATACTAGAAGCCCTTTTTTTTCAATACCGAAGGAACAAACAAGACTATGCTTAACGCGAATATCCCTGCCAGAAAGGATTTTTTCAATCTAACCCTAATTTTTTGAAAAGTTCGAATGTGGAATAGAATTCTACACCGCAATCTTTAAAATGTTTAGTGTTATTTGTCCAAATGGGAGCCTTTAAGAACAAAGCCAAGGCAAGGAGGGGAACATCATCGACATCCTTGCTATGTATTTTATTCCATGCCTTGGTATAAGTTTCTTTATAAATATCTGGAGTATGAACTTTTAAAGGAAGATTATAAAGCGCTGCGAGAGTATCTCCTAAAGCTACATTTTTCTTTGCAGATAAATAAGGCAGATATTCTAAGACTTCTTCAAATGCGGACACAGTAGTATGAAAATCCGACTTTCCCTCTAAATGTCGAAAAATAAGAAGAGACCTACCTCCTACCGCAGCTTGCAAAAGAGCGTTAGCGTCGACGACCAGACAATCGATAGGATTTTCTCCAATTTTCAAAATCTTTGGCTATATCTTCTTCTGTTACACCCTGTCGTCCCAACTCTTTTCGTATTCGAGAAGTCGCTTCATCAATAATTCTCCAGCGCACATCTGGAGGGAGGCGAGGAACTCTATGTGGAATGTAATATCCAGTTACGGTTCCTCGATTGGTAACGACCAAAGGTTCTTTAGATCTTAACAACTGGGTTGCCTTATCGTGAAATTGTTTGGTAGATACAAGCCTCATTTGTGATCACCTCCTATGATCACTATAACAGGAACTGTACCATTTGTCAAGGAAGGATGCGGACGAATTTGCGGCGGCCTACTTGGAGAATAAATGGAGAGAGAATTTCTATTTCGGTGTCCTCTGCCGCTGCTTTGCCGTCTAGGCGGATGCCGCCGTTTTCAATGAGCCGTTTAGATTCCCGTTTAGAAGGGGCGAGTCCCGCTTCAAAAACTAAGCGCGAAAGCAGCATCGTGCGCTGCGTTACCTTAAAATCTGTAATCTCTTCCGGCAAATCTTTTTTAGAAAATACCTGTTCAAATTCCGCTTTCGCATTTTCCCCTTCTCCGGGATGGTATCGCTCTGTTACCATTTGGGCCAAACGCATTTTAGCCTCTTTAGGGTGCAGCGCTTTCACTTTTGGCAAATCCTCAAGCGTTAAAAGTTCATAGTATTTCCACATAAGCTCGTCCGGAATGGACATAAGTCTTCCAAAAATATCTTTGGGAGCATCGTTTAAAGCAATGGCATTCCCATAGGACTTTGACATTTTCTTTACGCCATCTATTCCTACCAATAAAGGAAGAGTCATCACTACCTGCGGCTCCAGATTAAAATCTTTTTGAATGGCGCGCCCCATAAGTAAATTAAAAAGTTGGTCAGATCCTCCCAGCTCCACATCCGCCTTTACCGCCACAGAATCGTACCCTTGAAAGAGCGGGTAGATCAGTTCCAGCAAAGTAACCGGGTGGCCCGCTTTTAACCTCTGAGAAAAATCTTCTCTTTGAGAAAGCTGTTGCACCGTAGCCCGAGAAAAAAGCGAGAAGAGGGATTCCTTCTGCAGCAAACTGCTTGGATCGAAAAGTTTTTTTAGCCAGGTGGAATTTTTATGGACTTCTGTTTTATTTTTATCGAGCAGTTTAAAGGCTTGGTCAAGATAGGTTTGGCTATTTTTTTCTACGTCGGCTTCGCTAATTCTGGGACGGGTTTCGTCCCGGCCGGAGGGATCCCCAATTAACGCTGTAAAATCCCCAATAATAAAAACAATGGTGTGCCCAAGCTCCTGGAACGTTTTTAATTTATTGAGAATAACGGTGTGCCCTAGATGCAGATCGGGAGATGTGGGGTCCACTCCCAATTTTACGCGCAGACTTTTTTTGGGCCCAATTTTTTCCCGCAGCTCTTTTTCACTAATGAGATCGATAACCCCGCGCAGAAGGGGCAATACATCGGCGCTCACGCAATAATTCCTCCGCCGAGGACATAGTCCCCATCATAAAAAACAGCGGATTGGCCGCTGGTAATAGAGGTTTGCGGGGAATCAAAAGAAATTGCCGCCGCATCCCCTTCCAGAACTTCTATAGAAGCGGTCGCTCCCGGATGGCGATACCTAATTTTAACCGAGGCTTTAATCGTTGGGGCGGGAGTTCCGTTACACCATTTCACTTCTTTTACTTTGCAGGAACGACTCAAATTTTGAGATTCCTCCCCTACCACTAAACTATTCGTTTTTAAATCTTTTTCTATCACATAGAGTTTGGCGCCGCCGCCAATGCCCAGCCCCTCTCTCTGGCCAATGGTATAAAAAGGAAGCCCTTGGTGTTTGCCTAAAATTTTTCCTTCTTTAGTGCGAACATCTCCTGCGACAATAGGTTCTGGAACTCTCTCCTGCAAAAATTCTTTATAGCTTCTCCCCTCTAAAAAACAGACATCCTGACTATCCTCTTTTAACGCGTTCACCAAACCAAATTTTAGGGCCCGCTCTCGCACCTCTTT
>JAHFCA010000039.1 GCA_023249715.1 Elusimicrobiota bacterium | reverse complement strand
GGCAGATTTCAATTCTTTTTTTAGCTTCTTCGCTTTTCGGATGACCCACTAAAATACAAGAGGATGGATCTTTTCCTCTTCCCACTCTTCCCCGCAGCTGGTGTAGCGTGCTCAGGCCAAAGCGTTCCGCGTGTTGGATGACCATGAGCGTGGCATTGGGGACATCGATCCCCACTTCAATCACGGTGGTGCTGACTAAAACAGAAAATCTTCCTTCGTAAAAATCCCTCATGATTTTTTCTTTATTTTTTCCGGACATCTGACCGTGTAAAAGTCCCACTGAATATTGAGGGAAAATCTCTTTTTTTAAACGTTCAAACTCTTGGATGGCCGATTTTAATTCCATTCTGTCCGACTCCTCCACCAACGGGTAAACAATATAAGCCTGGTGGTGTTTATCTATTTCTTCTTTAACCTTTTTGTAGGCCAGTTTTTCGCTCAGCATAAAGGTTTCTATTCTTTGGCGGCCAGGAGGGAGTTCCGTCATAGTCGAAACATCTAAATCTCCATACAGGCCTAAAGTGAGCGTGCGGGGAATAGGGGTCGCGGTCATCACTAAGATATCGGGAACGGATAATTTATCTCTAAGAACAAAACGGTGCTGTACGCCAAAGCGTTGTTGTTCGTCAATGACCACCAAACCGCATTTTGAAAATTGAACTTCTTTTTCTAAAAGAGCGTGGGTGCCGATGGCGATGTCGATAGTTCCATTTTTACACTCTTCCAAGAATTTTGCGCGTTCTGTTTTTGACGTAGAGCCGGTCAATAACCCAATTTTTACCGGCAAATTCTTTAACCAGTGTTTTAGAGTGATCCCATGTTGTTCCGCCAATATTTCAGTGGGAGCCATCAGCACCGATTGAATTTTATTTTCGCAGGCGAGCAACATGGCCGAGAGCGCTATCACTGTTTTTCCGCTTCCGACATCCCCCTGCAAAAGGCGGTTCATGGGGTGTGGAGACGTGAGATCGTTAAAAATTTCCCGAATTGCTTTTTTTTGAGAGGGTGTAAATTCAAAACCACATTTTTCTTTAAAGGGAGTGAGGAGCGATTTTTTGATTTCATAAGTCAGAGTGCGCTGCACCTGTTGGTGTTTTCGCACTAAGGCTAGAACTGTTTGAAAATAGAAATGCTCCTGAAAAGCAAGGCGCTCTCGGGCTTTATTTTTTTCTTCAAGGGAATCAGGAAAATGAAATGCTTTAATGGCCCAATTCAAGGGAGATAGAGACTGCTTTATGGTAGGAGGTGTCGGATCTTTTAGAGGTAGCGATTGGAGAAGTTCATGCGTTAATTTGCGGATCAGTTTGCTAGAAATTCCATCGGTGGTAGGGTAGATGGGAACAATCCGATTGATATGGATAGAATCGTGGTTTTCATTTTGGATTATTTCATGCTCCTCTACTATCAGAGTGGGGCCATAAAGATCTGGCTGAATTTTCCCATGCACCAAAATAACGCTTCCCTCTTTAAGTTCTTTTTTAAACGATTGTAGGACATCGAAATAATACGATCTTCTTCGAATCCATTTGCAGGGGAGTCGGCCTGTTTTATCCTGAAGGATAATTTCAATAATACAGAGTCTTTGACGGGTCTCTTTAAAGTGAACTGAAATAATTTCTCCTTTAAAAGTTCCTTCCTGTTTAAAGCGAGCTTCTTGCAAATTAAAGAGTTGTCGGCGATCTTCCCAGGCGCGAGGAAAATAGGTAAGCAGGTCTTCTACAGTATGAAGACCCATCTTACTGAAGTGGGCGGATATCTTAGGACCCACCCCTTTTAAATATTGAATTGGGGACTCTAATTTCATTGACATTTCCGAGGCAGATTCGTATAATTTAAAAACTATGGCTTATAAATGTACCGTTTGTGAAAAGGGTCCGGCAGCAGGTAAATCTGTGAGCCATTCTAAAAGACATACCTTGCGCCGTTTTCTGCCCAACCTGCAAAAAATTCGCGTCAATCTGGAAGGAACAGTCCGCCGAGTTTATGTTTGTACCGCTTGCATTCGTTCCGGCAAAGTGCAAAAAGTAGTTTAAGTTTCCCCCGTCTCTCTTAAATATTTTCTAATTTTAGATTTAGCTCTGGGAGTTTTTACAAACTCTAACCAGTCTTTATGCGGCGTTTGATTTTTTTTGGTTAAAACTTCGCACCGTTCTCCTGATTTTAAAACCATATCAATCCGTACGAGGCGGTCGTTTATTTTTCCACCAATGCAATGGTGTCCTAAATCCGTATGAATGGCATAGGCAAAATCCAAAACCGTAGATCCCAGCGGAAGTTTTTTTACCTCCCACTTAGGAGTAAAGACGTAGACTTCATCAAATTCGAGCTCTAATTTTAACCATTCTATAAACTCTTTGGGACTTTTTGCGTCTTGTTGCCATTCTAAAATCTGCTTAATCCAATCCAGTCGGTCTTCAATCGATTCTTTGGCGATTGATTTTTGATTTTCTTTTAAGGGACGAGTGGTTTGCGGATGCGTGGGACCGCTTTGTTTATATTTCCAATGGGAGGCTATTCCGTATTCACAGACTTCGTGCATTTCTTCAGTTCTAATTTGAACTTCAACAATTTCTTTCTCCGATAATTTAATCGTTGTGTGGAGGGATTGGTAAAAGTTGGTCTTGGGAAACGCGATATAATCGGTAAAGGTATTCGGAAGAGGGAAAAAATGAGTGTGGACGATCCCTAAAAGGGCGTAGCAGTTTTCGATTGTGTCGGTAATAAGGCGCACCCCAATTAAATCTTGAATCTCCTCAAACGGTTTGTTTTGCTTTAACATTTTACGGTAAATGGAATAGATATTTTTGGGCCGCGCCGATATTTTATAGGGAATGGAATTGCCTTTTAAAACCGTTTCGATTTTTTCGACATAGTTCTTAAGGAATTCTTCTTCTTGAACGCGTTGCTCTTTTAATTTCAGATTGAGCGTTTCATAATTTTCTGGCTCTAAATATTTAAAAGAAAGATCTTCCAACTTCGATTTAAGTTTGTACATGCCTAGGCGTTGCGCTAAGGGAGCGTAGAGCGTTAGAGTTTCTTCGGCGATTCTTTTTCTTTTTTCCGGACTCAAGTGCTGCAGGGTTTCCATGTTGTGATAGCGGTCGCAGAGTTTTAGCAGAATCACCCGAATATCTTGAGCCGTGGCAATCAGCATTTTTCTCCAATATTCCGCTTGGCGAGAGAGTTCTTCCGCTCCTAAGGCAAGTTCTTCCTGGGTTTTATGAATTTGTTCCAACGAGCTAATTTTAGTGACCCCTTCCACTAAATTTGTAATTTCTTCTCCAAATTCTCTTAGCACTATTTCTTTAGAAATCGGAGTATCTTCTAGAACATCGTGCAAGAATCCGGCGGCGAGGGTGGGCAGATCCAGCTGTAATTCGGCTAGAGTTTGCACCACCGCGAGAGGATGAACAATATAAGGGTCTCCGGTAGCCCGCTTTTGGGTTTGGTGAGCTTCTAAAGAAAACTGATAGGCTTTTTTTAAGAGGGTTAAA
This sequence comes from Elusimicrobiota bacterium, assembly GCA_023249715.1. Taxonomy (GTDB): domain Bacteria; phylum Elusimicrobiota; class Elusimicrobia; order 2-02-FULL-39-32; family 2-02-FULL-39-32; genus JAHFCA01. The sequence continues at coordinate 6,540 of JAHFCA010000039.1, read as the reverse complement.
TCTTGGGAGGGAAGATAGGTTTCAATCTGGCTTAAAATAGATGCAAAAGTAGACTCCGATCCGTCCATAAAACTTTTAAAGAGGAGGGCTAGAGGCAAAAGCGCTGTTGCGTTTGACCATTCGGCCTGCACAATAGGCCATTCTTCCAGATTCGATGGCGAGCTTCATCGCTTTGGCCATCGTAACAGGATCCTGCGCTTGGGCAATGGCGGTATTCATTAAAATAGCATCGGCTCCCAATTCCATAGCGATCGTGGCATCGGAAGCGGTCCCCACGCCCGCATCTACGATCACGGGCACAGATTTCACTTGTTCTAAAATCATTTGGATGTTAAAGGGGTTTACAATGCCTAAGCCGCTACCGATGGGCGCCGCCAGGGGCATGACCGCGCTTACGCCTAAGTCTTCCAACCTTTTCGCTACAATGGGATCATCATTCGTGTAGGGGAGAACTTTAAATCCCTCTTTGACTAAAATTTTAGTCGCTTCTAAAAGTCCCACGGTATCGGGTAAAAGCGTTTTGGGGTCTCCTAAAATTTCTAGTTTAAGGAGAGCCGGTTCCTGGTTTAAGAGTTCTCTCGAGAGTCGTGCCACTCGCAGGGCATCTTCTACCGTATAGCAACCCGCTGTATTGGGGAGGATTATCATATCTTTAGGGAGCGCCTGATAAAAAGATTGCGGGGATCTATCTTTTAAATCCACTCGGCGGATAGCAACGGTTACCATTTCGGAACCAGAGGCTTTGAGCGCCGCCGTCATATTTTCTAAGGAAGGGTATTTCCCCGTCCCTACAATAAGACGCGAATTAAATTTTTTTCCCGCGATCTCCAACGTTTTATCTTTCATTTTATCCACCGCCGATCATTTGTAATATTTCTACGCAATCCCCTTCCCCCAGCTGCGTAGACCCATACTTATTTCTCTTAATAATATTTAAGTTCAGCTCACACGCAACCATTTCTGGATGCAGCTGCATTGCCTGCAAGAGTAGTTGTAGAGTCGTAGAATCCGCCACTTCCTTTTCTTTTCCATTGAGTATAATTTTCATCTTAGGAACCCTCCTAGAATAAGACCTAAGGTAAAGGATCCAAGGCAATAAAAATCTTTAACTTTATGCAGTCGCGGTAAAATATCGGCGGCTCCCACATAAAAGAAAATTCCAGCGATAAATCCTAAGCTATATCCCATCCAAGCAGCCGAAAAAAGGTGAGAGAGGGGATAAAAAAGAATAGCTCCCAAAGGAGTGGCTAAAGCTAGGAGCATTACGATAAAAAAGGATTTACGCCGTTCGAATCCGGATCCTAAAAGGAGGCCTGTTAACGTTAACCCGTCTGCAAGTTTATGAATTAAGATCGCTGAAGCCACCGTCATTCCCAAATAAACATTATTCTGAAAGGCAATGGCAATGGCGATCCCGTCAAAAATAGAATGGAGCGCTAAAGAACCAAAGGCGATCCAACCCATAAGATGAATATCGCATCCTTCGGCGTATTCAAGACAGCTGTGCATCATGGTGAAACCTTCGAGCACAAAGAGCAGAAAAAAACTGGAGAGCACTCCCAAAGGAGCTAATTCCGCAGAGAGATGCATGGCCTCTGGAATAAGATGGAGAAAAGCGACTCCCAATAAAATTCCCGAAGCAAAGGCCAAAATTCTCCAGATATTCGCTTTAGACCATTCTTGTTTAGCCAAGAGAATAGAGCCGGCTAACGTAGAGAAAAAAGCGAGCAAAGACCAAATGAAGATACGTTCCAAGATTAGAGGACCGCCTGCGTTTCATAAAGTTTTTTATAGAGACCGGATTTCTTAAGCAAGAAATCGTGAGGCCCCACCTCTACAATATTTCCATTTTCTAAAACAATAATCCGATGGGCTTTGCGAATGGTCGAAAGCCGATGGGCCACCATGAGGACGGTTCTATTTTGCATTAATCTTTCTAAAGCTTCTTGGACTAATCTTTCCGATTCGCTGTCGAGAGAAGAAGTCGCTTCATCCAAAATAAGAATGGGTGGATTTTTAATGAGAGCCCGAGCGATGGCGATGCGTTGTCGTTGTCCACCAGAGAGGCGCACCCCTTTTTCTCCCACAACGGTTTCGTATCCTTGAGGGAGTTCCATAATAAAATTGTGGGCATTGGCCGTTTTTGCCGCTGTTTCTAGTTCTTCCCGAGAAATTTCTCTGTTCATAGAACCGGCTCTGCCATACACAATATTATAGCGGACGGTATCGTTAAACAAAAAAGTATCCTGGGTTACCATGCTGATCTGTTGACGTAGGGAGGCAAGAGAGACATTGCGAATGTCTTTCCCATCGATCAAAATGGAACCAGAATCCGGGTCGAAGAGCCTGGGAACTAAGTGAATCAGCGTTGTTTTTCCCGATCCGGAAGGACCGACAATGGCGAGCACTTCCCCGGCGGGGACTTTAAAGTGGAGTTGGTTCAAAACAGGCATCCCTTTTTCATAAGAAAAAGATAAATTCTCAAACTCCAAACTTTCTTTAATCGGAAGAAGTTCTTCACACCCTTTTTTGTCCACGATCGTAGGAACCTCATCTAAAAGTTGAAAAATTCTCTCGAGCGCGGAAGCCCCTTGTTGGATGCGAGCGTTCATTCCAGTAAATTCTTTTATGGGTTTGTAGGCCGAAATAGAAGCCCCCAAAAAGGAAAAGAAACTTCCCGCTGTCCAGGTTCCATCGATCACATCTTTACCTCCATACCAAAGCAAGAAAGCGGCGGCAAAAGAGCCGATGCATTCCATGATGGGAGCCCCAAAAACGTCGGCTCTCACCCAGCGCATTAAAATAGAATAATAATGGTCGTTTTCTTTTTTAAAACGGCCAATCTCTTCTTCTTCTTTAGAAAATACTTTGGTCACCACATTGCCTGTAATCCCTTCTTGAATCGAAGAAAACAGGTCTCCCATATGGTTTTGAATTTCCCTTCCAATCCGGCGCATTTTAGAGCCGATGAGAGAAACGGGTATGGCCGCAATAGGCAGTAGGATCAATGTAATTAAGGCAAACTTCCAGTTGAGGTAAAAAATAGTTCCAATTAAAAATAGTAAGGTTAAACCATCTCGGATAAGCTGCACCGGAACATATCCGATCGCGCTTTGCAACGTGGTCGTGTCGTTTGTAAGCCGGCTCATTAAACGCCCGGTAGAATTTTTGTGATAGAAGTCTAGAGAAAGCTTTTGTAAATGGCTATAGAGTTCTAGGCGAATATCTCGCACAATGGATTGACTAATATAATGCATTAAATAGTTACGGACATATCCAAAAACGCCTTTTAAAAGATAGACGACTGGAATGAGAGCAGTAATCCATAAAAGCATTTTTAAATCTTTGGCAATCAGCACTTTATCTACAACATATTTAATCATCCACACCGATAAGGTCGTTAACCCGGCCACAAATATCATACAAAGACTGCCTTGAATAAAGCGGGTTTCATGGGGCTTTAAATATTTAAAGAAACGCTTATAGATTTCCATTGGATTTAATTTGGGAGGATCCCTTTATTTAAGATGATCGCGGCCGCTCTTTCATAGGAGCCAGGCGGTCCTAACGCTTTTTTTAATTTTATCAGTTCCTCGTGCATGGTTTCAAGTAAAGATGGAGTATTAAAAAAAGGAACACAGGTGGCAACCAAACTTTTAAAATTCGCTTCTTTTTGAACAAGTTCTGGAATGAATTTTTTCCCCATTAAAATATTGGGCATGGAAATATAAGGAACCCGAATAATCTGTTTTGCTATTGTGTAGGTGAGCCAGGAAGTTTGGTAGATCACAACCATGGGCAGCCCTAAGAGAGCATTTTCCAGTGTGGCTGTTCCGGAAGCGGTTAAAGCAAATCCCGCCTTCAGACGATGCTCAAAATTGGGATCTCCAACAAGTTCCAACGCTTGGGGCGTCATAGAGCTTGACTTCAAACCATCCGCGTATAACCTTTCTCCGAGCGAGTCCACCGTAATTAATTTTCCTCTTAAATTAGGGAACTTTTTTTTAAGTTCTATGAAAGTTTGAACCATCAAGGGGATATGGCGCCTCAGTTCCCGTTCTCGGGATCCGGGCAAGAGTACAATATCAAAAGGTTTTTCTTTATTGTAAGGTCGAAAAGGAATTTTGTTCGGCACTTTATCGATAAAGGGATGTCCGATAAAAGTAACATCCACTCCATTTTTTTTATAGAGTTCTTCTTCGAATGGAAAAATAACAAGCATTTTTGTGACATATTTTTTAATTTTCTTTATGCGGAACGATCTACTAGCCCAAACCTGCGGACTTACAAAATAAAATACCGGGATGTTATTTGCATACGCTTTTTTAGCGATATGAATGTTGAACCCATAATAATCAATGAGTACCACTGCCTCTACTTTTTTGTTCTCCAATAATGGGAAGACTTTGTTTTTTAGAATCCGCCTTAAATTAAAAAACTGGCGGATTGGCTTTGAAAATCCGGAGATATCGAGGCCTACCATATCTTCTAAAAATGGTGTGGCAACTTCTTTAAGTTTAATGCCTCCCAAGGCGGTTATTTCTAAGGAAGGATTTTTTTCCCTTAAAGCAAGGCTTAAAGCTTTCCCATGGAGATCCGCGGAATAATCTCCCGCGGAGATCAATATTTTATTCATAAACTATTTGTGGAGTTGGAGTTGCTCTAAGATTTCGAGTCCCAATTCGAGGGCATCCCGGCCGTGTTCTCCGCTCACCAGTGGTTTTTTTCCATGGCGCAAACAATCGAGGAAGTGCTCGAGTTCTAATTTTAGAGATTCTTCGTTTTTGAGAGAGGGTCGTAGGATTGCGATATCGTTAAAACTTTTTACAATGGGAGTTTTTCTTTTATAAATTTTTAAATCTTTGCGGGCATAGTCAATAGAAAGGTAAGCGTCCGACTGGAAAATTCTAATTTTTCGATATTGTTCCAGAGAAATTCTGGAAGCGGATAAATCTACGATGCAGCCATTTTTAAAACGAAGCCGGCACTTTACAATATCCTCATGGTCGCTTAAAACCTTGGCGCCAAAGGCTTCCAGGCTTTGCACTTCCGACTGCAGGAGGAATAGAACAATATCCAAATCATGAATCATTAGGTCTAATACCACTCCAATGTGAGAAACTCTAGGGTCGTAAGAACCGAGGCGGTTTACTTCTATAAATTTGGGGTCGTGAATATATTGTTGGGCCGCGATTATGGCGGGATTAAATCTTTCCACATGCCCCACTTGTAGAACAAGATTTTTATTTTTAGCGATAGAGATGAGCGCTTCCGCTTCTTCCACAGATTGACTGAGCGGTTTCTCTATTAAGCAATGGATTCCATTTTCGAGGCATTTTTTACCTAGGGTGTAGTGGAGAGGAGTTGGAATGGCTAAAATCAATGCGTCTACTTTTCCAAACAATTCTTCCGCCTGCGCGTACGCGCCTGTTTTAGAATCTTTAGCAATCTTTTCGGCTCTTTTTTTGTCCGCATCCACTACTCCTACGAGTTCACAGGAAGGAATTTGAGATAAAATTCTTGCGTGATGTTGTCCGAGATGTCCTACGCCTATGACGCCGATTTTAATCATGGAGGCGCTCCCAGGCGTAGAGTGAAATCCCTAGATCATCAGCTCTTTGAATGAGTTTTTCTTTTTCTAGCATCAGGGTTTTATTCGCTTCTATGGCTAAGACAGAAGCTTTTATGTCGGATAACAGTTCCACTGTGGCCATGCCAATCACAGGAACATCGAACCGCAAATCTTGTTTGGGTTTAGCGCTTTTAACAATGACAAGATCTTCTCCGGCCAAAGCAGCGGCTCTACGAATACAAGCGTCGGTTCCTTCCATGGCTTCTACGGCGATGACCATCCTTCTTTTAATGACTACGGTTTGGCCAATATCGAGCCCAGACACCCCATGGGCAATTCCAATACCAAATTCTACGCTTTTTCTTTCCGATTCGGTTAACGCTCTTTTGGAGAGTAATCCGGCATGAGGCAGTAGGTGAGTTAAAAAAGTAAGAGAAGACATAAGGCGAATTCCATCTTTTTGTAACTCCTCTGAAACGGCCTGAAGAATGGTATCGGCTCTTCTATCTTTTATTCTGAATAAAAGCTGAGCGCATCTTAAATCGGGAATAAGGCCGGAGAATATTTTACGGTGCTCCACTTTCCCCGCCATCACCGCTTCCTGGACTCCTTCTTTTTTTAAGGTTTGTATAATGCTGTCTAATTTGGCGACGGAGAGAGTGTGAAGGGATTTTGCGTAAGGAGCTAGATCTTCATCTACTTCTTCTTTTAGGGCAACCACCACTAAATTTTGATTATTTTTTTTGGCTTCTTGGGCAAAAAAGAGCGGAAACTTTCCTCTTCCGGCAATGAGGCCTAAGGGCGCGGACATGCCTGGCGGCCTACCAGGTTTGGCCAGCGCTACTTTCTGCTTTAACACGGGGTCGGCAAATCCCTCGGCTAGAATTAGAAATGAATTGAATAAATTCTCTTACTTCTTCTTCCGAAACTTGCGATTGGAATTGTTGTAAAATTTGTTTGAGCGGTTT
>JAHFCA010000171.1 GCA_023249715.1 Elusimicrobiota bacterium | reverse complement strand
AGTTAAATAATTTTAAGGGGATGAGAGATTGGTCATGATAGAGAGTAATAAGCGCATCATAAAAACCATTTTTGTGATCTCTAAAGGCCGCATCCGCGCTCAGTGGACCTACGATACTCCATGAAACTTTTTTTTGCGCCTGTTTTATTGCGGGGATAATTATTTTTATTTCTTCCCTGCCAATAGTTCCGGATTCTCCCGCGTGCGGGTTCAATGCGCAGACGCCGATCGATGGAGATTTTTTTAAATAATTTTTTAACCAATCGTGAGTTAGCGATAGGGTCTCACCTATATTTTTAATACTGAGTTCTTGAGAAACTTTTTTAAGAGGAATATGCCTTGTAACCAGCACTGTTCTTAAAGGCTCGCTTAAAATTGCCATGGCAACTTTAGGATTATGGCACTGCTCGGCAATCATCTCTGTTTGGCCGGGATAGGGGACTCCTGCCCATTTCCAGGCAAGTTTAGAAATAGGTCCATGAACGACACCATCGACCAGTCCCAGCAAAGCTAGTTCAATGGATTTTTGTACGCTTAAAAAAGAACTTTTACCGCTTTCTCGGCTAGGTTTCCCTAAAATAAACTGTTGCGATTTTTCGCTTGGAATATGAAGGACATCCACAATTCCCGGTTTATAGCGCGCTTCCAGCGGGTTTAGAATGGGCCGAATTTTTAAAGAAGTTCCCCAATTCTTAAGTCCCAAAATTTGGGCATCCCCCACCACTAAAGGATGGCACGACTCAACCACTTTTTTAGACGATAAACTTTTAAGAAGAACTTCGGGACCTATCCCACAAGGATCCCCTAGGGTTAGGGCTAAGGTGGGTTTTTTCATTGGGGCGTTATGAGGGAAAAGGAAAATAAACCCGAATAATTCAGTTGGTTATGAGAACCGAGACGAAAAAGACAGCCATTTTTTAGAAACAAAAAAGTGAGAGCATACTGATGAGTATGGTCGAACTTTTTTGTGAAGAAAAAATGGCTGGATTTTTTGTCGAATTCCATAATCCAACTGAATTATTCGGGTTAATTTAAGGGATGAACAGTAATGCTTGCTTTAGAACGCAGATCTTTAAGATATTTTTCTAATTTCGAAGTAAAAGATTTTTGGGACAAATAATTTTTAAGATCGTCGCTGACGTCTTCGTATTCCAAGGTATGAGGCGCTTTTCTTTCTACCAACTTTACTAAATGGTAACCAAAATCAGTTTCTACAATTGCAGAAATTTCCCCTTCTTTGAGTTTAAAGATTGCTTGGTCCATGGCTTCAATACCAATATCCCCCTTGGCAATAAATCCAAGGTCTCCCCCCCGGGCTTTACTGACAGGTTCGTCGCTATATTTCTCCGCTAGGAAAGCAAAATCTTCTCCATTTTTTATTCTCTGTAAAATATTTTCTAGTTTCTTTCTTGCCTCCGCCCTCTTTGCTGGTTCGTCTGCTTTTTTAGAACGAATTAAGATATGGCGCACCCTCATTTGCTCTCCGGTTAAACGTTGGAGATATTTGGCCAGTTGGGCACTGTCGTTTTCTTCTTCCGGGCTAGAAGCTTCGATGGGTTCGTTCTTCATTTTCTTTTCAATTTTTTTAAATAGCTTTTTAGTGTCTTCGTCTTTGGGCGCTGTGACTTTAGAACGAACTTCCAAATCAATAAGTTTTACTTTTTCCAATTGCTCTTCTACGCGGGCTTTAAATTGATCGTAGGTCAATCCTTCTTTGGTAAGCTGTTCTTGAAATTTATTCTCCGCTTCTTTTCTATCGATGGGTTGGCCGGAATCGTCGGCATAAAAAGGCTCTTTAAATTGTTGAATGCCTTTTTCAATTTCGGGTTTTGTTACTTTTAGTTTTTTTGCCTTCGCTTCTTGGAGCAGGAGCTTTTCTTCGATAAGGCGGTCTAAAATTTTATTTTTTAAAGTGGTTATTTTTTCCGGAGTTAATTCTCCCTCGGGAGCGGTGCGCTTGTAATGTTCTATAAAAGGGAAGGATTCTCGTTCTAAATCATCTAGAAAGATCGGTTCATTGTTGATTACCGCCACTGTTTTTCCCACAACTTTGGAACTCGCATTTAGGCCAACCTGAGGAGCTTCGCCCCAAACGCGCTGCAGGACTGCGCCGCTCAACCCTAAAACGATAAAAATAATTTTACATTTCCCCATAAGATTTTATTTTTGAGGGATTTTTTGCGCATCCGGCGACGGCGCCATTGAAACTTGAATAGCGGCAAGCGCTTTCTCGTCAATTTGAACCCCTTGATTCTCCTTTTCTTTTTCAATCCATTCATCAAATTTTTTCTTTTCTAAAATTCTTCTAATTTGGGGGGCGCCCGCTTCATACGTTTGGCTGGGAAGTTTAATTTCGCCGCTCTTTTTTATGATATGGTATCCAATTTTGGTTTTTATCACGTTTGAAATTTCCCCCGTTTTTAAACGGAAAAGTTCATTCTCAAACTCCGGTAAGTCGGCAAGGTCCCCCCGCATAATTTCTCCGATAACCCCCCCGCGAGCGGCGGAAGGATCCTTAGACATTTCCTTGGCCACTTTAGAAAAATCTTCTTTATTTTGGCTCACTCGTTTTAAAGCGGTTTCCGCTTCCTCCTGAGAGGTAGTAAGAATATGGCTGGCGGTAATCTTAACCGGGTTTTGATAGTCATTTTTATTTTGTTCGTAATAGGCTTTGAGTGCAGCATCTTCTATTTTTAATTTACCTTCCTGCAATTCTCTTAAATACTCTTTTAATACGAGGCCTTTCCTATATTGTTCCTCTTGTTCTTTCGCTCTTTCCTCAAAATTCTTTAGGTTTTCTTGAATGTCTTTCTTCCTATATATACCGGATTTGGAGGCGGCATTCATTAAGACCTTCTCTTTTAACAAAATATCTAAGAGCTGTTTTTTCCCTTCCAGTGTCGATAAATAGGTGCGGTAAACTTCTGGCGAGTTAATGAGCTCTTTGGAAAAGGTTTCGGCTTTTATTTTAAGGGAGCCCACTGTGGCTATTGTGGGATTGTCATTCTTTTTTTGAGAAAAATAATATCCGGTTCCAAGCAGGCCTAAAATTAAGAGAGAGATACCAATTTTTTTCATAAAAGAGATTAAATCCTAATATATTTAGATGTGATTTGCAAGAAATTATTTATAGATGAAATGGATACATCTTGGTTCCCTTCTACTTTATATAATAGCGACAGTATGTGGGGTTCGTTGGGGCGGGGAGGTTGTATTTCTATAAGGCGCGGATACTCATAGGTAAAACGTTCCAGATCTATGGGAAAGCTGTTTTGAGGAACAGTCCAAGAAAAAAGGGGTCCTTGGATCTGCTGGGTTATGGAGGTTATTCCTAAGTTTTTAGCTTTAAATCGTAATCTCAAGATTTGAAAAAGATTTTCTAGTTCTTCTGGCATTTTTCCAAAGCGGTCTATAAACTCGTTTTGGATGCTCATCACTTCTTCTAGAGAGGGGCTCGTGACCATTTTTTTATAGAGAGAAATTCTTTCTCCCGGATGAGAACAGTAACTTTCCGGAATATAAGCGGGTAGATCTAAATCTATTTCCGGGAATTCCGCCTCGGCTTCAATC
>JAHFCA010000038.1:779-10090 GCA_023249715.1 Elusimicrobiota bacterium | reverse complement strand
ATTTCTTGTTCTATGCGTTCAATGGTAACGGGGTTATCGTTTATATTTAAGACGCAGGACTCTTCGCAAGGGGCGGGACAAATACGGCCTGTAAACTCTGGAAAATTATTTGTGGAAAGGAGCCTCTCTAACGCTTCCTCCCAACGATTGTGATACACTAAATCGTTCCAATCGGGAATAATATTGCCAAGAGGGCAGCCCTTATGGCAAAAAGGGATCCCACAATCCATGCAACGACTCGCCTGTTTTTGCAGAAGTTCCTGTGGAAATTTATTATGAACGTCTTTCCAGTCTTTTAGCCTTTCTTCTACCGGACGGTCCTTGGGAATCTCTCGTCTAAACTCTTTAAATCCTGTAATTTTACCCATCTAAATCGAAGCGAGCTTCATCGCCTCCTCATCCAAATGTTGTTTCTCTAAAATCTTTTTATATTCCTGTGGCAACACTTTTACAAAAAACTGGCGATAGTGATCCCACTGATTTAAAATTGTTTTTCCATAAGCGCTCTCCGTTAACTGAACATGCCGCTCTATGAGGGACCGAATTGTATTTAAATCTTTCCCATCTAAATTTTCCACAACCTCTACCATTCCTGTATTACAGTGGAATCTAAAAGTGTGGTCCAAATCGAGCACATAGGCGAGACCGCCGGACATTCCCGCGGCAAAATTGCGCCCAGTTTTACCAAGAACTAGAACCATTCCCTTGGTCATATATTCACACCCATGGTCTCCTACACCTTCTACGACTGTGGTGGCGCCAGAATTACGCACCGCAAATCTTTCTCCAGCCATTCCGTTAAAGAAAGCTTCTCCACTAGTAGCGCCGTAAAGAGCTACGTTCCCAATTAAAATATTCTCTTCTGCTTTAAAAGTTACTGCTTTGGGAGTCTTAACAATAAGGCTCCCGCCAGATAAACCTTTTCCTACGTAGTCGTTTGCCTCCCCTTCTAAAAAGAGAGTTACCCCTTTGGAAAGAAACGCTCCAAAACTTTGGCCGGCCGATCCCTTCAATTTACAGAGAATAGTTTCGTCGGGCAACCCTTCGTCCCCATACCGTTTTGCAATTTCTGAACTGAGCATGGTCCCCACACAACGATTATAGTTGTGAACAGGAACCTCCATCTGAATTTTCTTTTTTTCTTCAATCGCTTCTTGGGATAGCCTAATGAGCTCATTGTCCAAAGCTTTGTCTAAACCGTGATCTTGTTTTTCTATATTGTGCAACGCATGCCACTTATTGTCACATTTGGGAACATATAAAATCTGAGAAAGGTCCACCCCTTCCGCTTTCCAATGGTCAATGGCTTTTTTTATTTCTAATGTATCCACTCTTCCTACCATATCGTTCACGGTTCTAAAACCAAGCTGCGCCATAATTTTTCGGAGCTCTTCAGCAACAAAAAAGAAATAGTTAATGAGGTGTTCCGGTTTTCCTTCGAATTTTTTACGGAGATCGGGATCTTGCGTGGCAATTCCTACAGGACAGGTATTCAAATGGCATACCCGCATCATAATGCACCCTAAGGTAACGAGAGGCGCGGTAGAAAATCCAAATTCTTCGGCTCCAAGGAGCGCGGCAATGGCAACGTCGCGGCCGGTTTGAAGTTTACCGTCCACCTGCACTACCGTTCTACCCCGCAACCCATTCTCCACTAAAACTTGTTGGGTCTCAGCTAAACCCAATTCCCATGGGCAGCCGGCATGCTGAATAGAAGTTAAAGGAGAAGCTCCGGTTCCACCGTCATAACCGCTAATAAGAACAACATCCGATTTCGCTTTTACCACTCCGGCCGCCACAGTTCCCACTCCTACTTCCGAAACCAATTTTACGTGGATCCGCGCCTTAGGGTTGGAATTTTTTAAATCGTGAATGAGCTGAGCAATATCTTCAATAGAATAAATATCGTGGTGAGGAGGAGGAGAAATAAGCCCCACCCCTGGCACGGAATAACGGATTTTGGCAATATAATCGTCAATTTTATGTCCGGGAAGCTGGCCGCCTTCTCCCGGTTTTGCTCCTTGCGCAATTTTAATTTGCAAATCATCGGCATTAACCAAATAGTTAATCGTAACTCCAAATCGTCCAGAAGCCACCTGTTTAATGGAACTTCTTCTCAAATCCCCGTTGGCATCGGGCACATAGCGAGCAGGGTCCTCTCCTCCCTCCCCTGTATTACTTTTTGCTCCCATACGGTTCATGGCGATGGCCATGGTTTCGTGCGCTTCTCGGCTGATAGAACCCAAAGACATAGCCCCCGTGGCGAACCGTTTTACAATCTCCTTCGCTGGTTCTACTTGCTCTAAAGGAATGGGAGATGTAGATTTAAAAGTTAATAATCCGCGCAACGTCATTAAACGCACACTCTGTTCATTCACCATATCGGAAAATTCTTGATAGGATTTCGGGTTATTTGCTTGTACCGCGTGTTGCAATTTTCCTATGGTGTCGGGATTTAATAAATGGTATTCTCCGCGCCGTCTCCACTGATATTTTCCGCCGACCTCTAAATCATGGCTAGAGTCGCCGTTGCCAGAATAAGCTTGTTGATGAAAATTGAGATACTCTTTGGCAATGGTCTCTAACCCCACTCCTTCAATCCGGGAAGCGGTCCATGTAAAATATTTATCAATCACACTGCGGTTAAGACCCATCGCTTCAAAAATCTGGGCTCCGCGGTAACTTTGCAATGTAGAAATTCCCATTTTAGTTGCAATCTTTAAAACACCTTTATCAATCGCTTTTCTATAGTGATCCATCGCGGTATTTTCATCTTCATGCACAATCACCTTATCCTGCGCCAATTGCCGAATAGAATCATACGCTAAATAAGGGTTCCAGGCTCCAGCGCCATAGCCAGCCAACAAGGCAAAGTGCATGATTTCTCTTGGTTCTCCGCTCTCCACCACTAACCCCACTTTCATACGAGTGGCTTCCCGAATCAGATGATGGTGCACGGCGGCTACTGCCAGTAAACTAGGAATAGGAACTTTTTTAGCATCCGTATTTCTGTCCGAAAGAATAATAATTTGGGCTCCTTCTTTGACGGCGCGGCTCGCTTGTTCACACAGTTTTGTAAGAGCTTTTTCTAGTCCCATTTCTCCTTCTTTTTTATCAAAAAGAGTAGCAATGACCTTAGAACGAATACTTCCCACTTTGATCTCTTTAAGCCGCGCTAACTGCTCATTGCTTAAAGTAGGCGATTTTAATTGAACCTGGTGACAATGGACCGGAGTTTCTTCGAAAAGATTTTGCTCGGCGCCCAAAGTGGTGTCTAAAGACATCACCAAATCTTCTCTTAACGGGTCTATGGGCGGGTTCGTTACCTGCGCAAAGAGTTGCTTAAAATAGTTAAAAAGATTTTGAGATTTATGGGAAAGAACGGCCAAAGGGGTATCGATTCCCATAGAACCTACGGCTTCTTGGCCATTCATGGCCATGGGTGAAATTAATAATTTTAAATCTTCTAAAGTATAGCCAAATGTTTTCTGAAGTTTTAATAACTCTACGGCATTATGAATGGGAGGATTTACAAATTGCGCCGGAGGTAATTTTTCCACCTTCACTAAATTCTCATCCAACCATTTGCGGTAGGGCTTCCGTTTAGCCATGGAACTTTTTATTTCTTCGTCGGCAATAATGCGCCCTTCCTTTAAATCAACCAAAAACATTTTGCCCGGCTGCAAACGTCCTTTTCGGGCAACATTCTCTGGAGGGACATCAATCACTCCTACTTCTGAGGACATAATCACAAGGCCATCCTTGGTTACAATATAGCGGGAGGGACGCAGTCCATTTCTATCTAGAACAGCCCCAATGGTTCTTCCATCGGTAAAGGCAATGCTGGCTGGACCGTCCCATGGTTCCATTAAACAAGCATGGTATTCATAAAAAGATTTTTTCTCCGAATCCATTTGGTCATTTTTTTGCCACGCTTCTGGAATCATCATCATCATGGCATGCGGCAACGTTCGACCCGTATGCATTAAAAGTTCTAAAGCGTTATCAAACATCGCTGAATCGGATCCGTCTGGATCTACAATGGGGATTAACTTAGAGATATCTTCCCCAAAAAGTTCCGAAGAAAACATTTTTTCACGAGCATGCATCCAGTTTACATTCCCCCGCAAGGTATTAATTTCACCGTTATGGATAATGTACCGATACGGGTGGGCTCGTTTCCATGAAGGATGAGTATTGGTGCTAAAGCGTTGGTGCACCATCGCCAATGCCGATTTCATAGACTCGTCTTTAATATCCAGATAGAACTTGGGGATTTGCCAGGAAATGAGTTGTCCTTTATAACAAATAGTCCGGGAAGATAAACTACAAATATAAAAATCGCTTTTATGTTTTAAATCGGATTGCCGCAGGGCCTCTTCTATACATTTACGAATTACATACAATTTTCTTTCAAACGTATCCTGATCCTTTATTTTTCCATCTCTTCCGACAAAAAACTGCCGGATAAACGGCATCGCTTCCCGGGACAGTTCCCCGCATCCAGTTTCAGAATCCACTGGAACGTCCCGCCATCCCAAAAAGGGTTGCTTTTCTCCTTTTATAACTTTTTCTATTATTTCTTGGCAGATTTTGCGATCGTCTCTATCTTGGGGAAGGAAAACCATGCCCACGCCATATTCTCCAAACTCAGGGAGATTGCTGGGACCCACTTTTTTAAAAAATTCATGGGGGAGCTGTAACAGGATGCCAGCGCCATCTCCGGTAAGAGGGTCGCACCCACAAGCGCCCCGATGCTCCAGGTGCATAAGCATATCAATTCCCATCTGAACAATACGATGGGATTTCTCTCCGTTAAGAGTAGTTACAAATCCTATACCGCAGGCGTCTCTATCTAAAAAAGGATTAATTAAACCTTTGTGTTCTCGATGATCCTTCATATGAGCGTAGCATATAAGTTTATCATTTCTTTTGCGCAGCGTTCAACCGAAACCTGATCCTGAACTTTAAAGGAAGCGCGCACCATCCGAGCCCGAGTTTTAGGATCTTTATACACTGTATCTAGCTGCTCAAAAGCATTCATGAGTCCCTCTGGCTGAGGCTGTCCATTGACATACGGCACGTCAAAACCGTTTTCCATATTCCGATGAGCTTCCCCCATTGTTTCATAAAAGTAAACGGATTCTGGAATTGCTCCATCGTTAGAAGCTATCACCATCGCTCCATTCACCTGCGCCTTCATAAAACCCGTGGCCGAGGCTTCTCTCCCATCGTCGGCTAACATAATTGTGGCGTCCACCCCTTGAAAAAGTTTAGGAGCCACCCAAATGTTGTAATTATCTAACACTAAAATTCTATCTTTTAACTCGGAATCTCGCGTAACAAGATCGATCAATTCAAACATAACGTTCTGGGATAAGTCATCGTTTTGATGAATTCTTCCCCCCAACATGACCAAAATTTGGGTTTTTAAAAAGCGCGCTTTTAAGGAAGGGTCCTTGAGCAATCGCTGTAAAACATCGAACCGTTTATAGCCCGTCACACGCCGTGTCCAGAGAACCATACATTTTCCTTTCGCTTTTTCTCTCCAGCTATACCACAACCTATACCGCTTCCAAACCCATTCAATCAGATCGGCCTTTTTCTTTTCTTTTAAGGCCAGCAAGTAATCCTCTTGTTTGGTTAGAACCATAGAGTAATCTGGATCTTGCCAGTCTTGAAGACGCACCCCATTCGTGATTGAGCGAATTTTATTTTCAAAACCCTTGAGGGAAATCATTCCCCGCATCACTTGGGCATGCTTTTTAGAAACTCCATACACCGCATCTGAAATTCCCACAAGAAGTCGGGTAATATCCACCGTTTTTGTTTGCTTATTCCAATAGAGTTCTGCCTGACTATAGGTGGGATCTATGAGGGCATTTTTAATTTGATATTCTCCCCAAATAGGGTGCGCATATTCTAACGGCGTGTGATCGTTAAAAATATATTTCACGCTTTTAAAGAAAGGATCTTTCTGAAAATCATCCATGATGAGAAAATGGTTGGCAAAAATAGTAGGAGTCTCGCTATGGATAATAATGTCGGGAACTTGGTTTAAGGCCTTTAACAACGCCAAAGTTCCTCTTCCCACCAGCCACCCTTGTTTTAATTTCTGATCTTCAATCCATTCTCCCTGGTTTTTATGGTTTTTGGGAGAATCTTCAGGACCCGGATAAATGACATTCGAAATTTCCGGAGCGTCTAAATAATAAACCACCCCTTTGCCCAGATCCGTCTTCCAGACCTTAACGGAAGCTTCTGTTCCGTCTGGCATTTTCAATTTAAATAGAATACCCGAATCGGTTAAAGTTTCTCGCAGATAATTTCCGACCGCTTTTTTTTCAATATAGATCTGTCCCCAAAAATGAAACCCTTGCACCCAGACGTTATCGTACAAGAGACAAATTCCTACCACATTCATAGCCAAATCAGCCTGAGCGATAATTCTTTCTTTTAACAGAGGCCCAATGCCTCCCACAGAATTAGACATAGCGCACGCCCTAGCCGCATTCTCTCCATGTTTGCGATAAATTTTATCGAGGAGCTCTGCGGGATAGGCGATCTCCATGGCCACTTCAACAATTGTTGGATTTTGTTTCATTTGAATAGAAGAGTGGGTCTTACTGCCCTATATCTCGACGATATTGAATCCCTTCAAACTGAAGGTGACGCAGGGTTTTATAACAGAGGTCTCTAGCCTGTTCCAAGGTAGGCGCCTTTCCCACAACATTTAAAACCCGCCCTCCATTGGTAAAAAATTTGCCGTTCTCGGCAACTGTCCCCGCGTGAAAAATAACACAATCGGAACTATTTTTAAATCCGTCCAGCCCTATAATTTCTTTTCCCTTTTGCGCGCTTTCCGGATACCCAGCGCTGGCGCACACCACTCCCACACAGGTGTCCTTAGAAACCTCTAATTTTATTTTATTTAATTTTTGTTCGGCCGTGGCCTCCAATATCTGATACAGATCGCTTTCTAAAAGAGGCATTAAACTTTGCGTCTCCGGATCTCCAAAACGAACGTTAAATTCCAGAACATAGGGGCCCTTGGAAGTCATCATGAGACCAAAATAAATAACCCCTCTATAGTCTAAATTTTCATTTTGAACCCCTTTCAGAAAGGGCTGCAGGACGCATTGATCTATCTTTTTAATTAGACCCTCCGTTAAAAAAACAGGAGCAACCGATCCCATCCCCCCCGTATTAGGTCCACGGTCCCCGTCAAAAATACGCTTATAATCACGCGCCGGAGGCAAGGTGAGAATCGTCTTCCCATCGCAAAAAGCAAGCAGAGAAACTTCTTTTCCTTCTAATTTTTCTTCAATAAGAATTTTTTCGCCGCTAGAACCAAAAACTTTTTTAACCATCATCTTTTCAACCGCCGCTGCGGCTTCTTCTTGGGAACTACAAATCATGACCCCTTTCCCCTGAGCCAAGCCATCGGCTTTAATCACCAAGGGAAATTGAAAAGTGGTTAAAGAAATATTCGATAAAAAGTTTTGAGCCTCTTTGGGATGTTCCAAAATTTTAGAGTTTGCCGTGGGAATGCCATATTTGCGCATAAAGGTCTTGGCAAAAATTTTACTCGACTCCAAGCGGGCCCCCGCGCCATCCGGACCAAAAATTTTAAGACTTTTTTTTCTAAACGTATCCGCAATTCCTTGGGCGAGAGGGATTTCCGGACCTATCACCGTTAAATCAATCTTTTTTTGCGCCGCTATTGCCGCATAGGAGTCCCAATCGTTCTCGGCGCAACCAGGTAAAACAGTCGCTATCCGAGAAATTCCCCCATTTCCCGGAGAACAAAAAATCTCCTTCACCTCTGGATTTTGTTTTAATTTCCAGATAAGGGCATGCTCTCTTCCCCCTCCGCCTAGCACCAATACTCTCATTCCTGTCTCCTCAATATCCTAGAACTTTAAGCCACCCGTCGGACTCGAACCGACAACCTATGGTTTACAAAACCATTGCTCCACCATTGAGCTAGGGTGGCTAACCCAAACAATTCCGCTTTCCAACTGAATTATTTGGGTTACTCTTCATACTGATCTTTTAGCTTCGCAACAACTGTAGGGTCTGCCAATGTCGTCGTATCCCCCAAAGCTCTGCCTTCGGCAATATCGCGTAAGAGCCGCCGCATTATTTTTCCGGATCTTGTTTTAGGAAGCTCTGCGGAAAAATAAATATCCTCGGGACGGGCTAAAGCCCCAATTTTTTTAACGACATGCGCTTTTAAACGATCCCCTAACTCTTCCCGGTTTCCGTTCTCACCATTAATCCCTTCTTTTAAAGTAACAAAAGCCGCAATCGCCTGCCCTTTAATATCGTGGGTTTTTCCCACCACGGCCGCTTCCGCTACCGCAGGGTGGTCCACTAAAGCGCTTTCCACTTCCATGGTGCTCACGCGATGCCCCGAAACATTCATCACATCATCAATCCTGCCTAAGAGCCAAAAATTTCCTTCCTTATCTTTTTTGGCGCCATCTCCGGTAAAATAAAGCCCTGGGAATTTACTCCAATATTGTTCATGGTACCGTTTGGGATCGCCATAAATGCCGCGCAGCATGCTGGGCCAAGGTTCTGTAAGCACTAAATATCCCCCTCTTCCTGTGGGAACTTCTTTGCCAGATTCATCTACAATTTTCGCGCTAATTCCCGGGAAAGGATGCGTCGCGGAACCCGGTTTGAGTTTTGTTAAACCGGGGAGTGGAGAAATAAGGATAGAACCAGTTTCGGTCTGCCACCAGGTATCTACAATAGGGCAGCGCTCGTGGCCGATATTTTTATAATACCACATCCAGGCTTCTGGATTAATAGGTTCTCCCACGCTCCCTAATAAGCGCAAAGTTCCCAGATCACACTTCTTAGGAAATGCTTCGCCCCACTTCATAAAAGTACGGATAGCCGTAGGCGCGGTATAAAAAATTGTCACGCCATATTTTTCTATAATTTTCCAAAATCGATCTTTTTGCGGAAAATCGGGAGACCCCTCATACATCACAACCGTAGCTCCATTGGAAAGAGGACCATAGACAATATAGGAATGGCCCGTCACCCATCCGATATCGGCGCTGCACCAATAGATATCGTGTTCCTTTAAATCAAATATCCAGCGAGTGGTTACGTTTACACCCAAGAGATATCCGGCCGTAGTATGGACAATTCCCTTTGGCTTACCGGTCGTCCCAGAAGTGTAAAGGGTAAAAAGGACATCTTCTGAATCCATTTTTTCCGGTTCACACGCGGGAGAACTCTCTGACATTAGACGGTGCCACCAAAAATCTCTTCCCGCCTTCAGAGGAATATGC
>JAHFCA010000038.1:0-769 GCA_023249715.1 Elusimicrobiota bacterium | reverse complement strand
ATGGCCCGATTGACGACGATTACATTTTTAACTGTTTCACATTCTTCTACCGCCGCATCCACATTTTTCTTAAGCGGAATAATATTGCCGCGCCTAAAGCCGCCGCTGGCAGTAATAACCAGTTTGGCGCCGGCATCCTGGATGCGATCTCTGAGAGCTTCCGCAGAAAAACCGCCAAATACCACGCTATGCACCGCTCCAATTCTGGCGCAGGCAAGCATGGCAATTACCAATTCTGGGACCATGGGCATGTATAAAATAACCCGGTCCGCTTTTTGAATTTCTAGTTTCTTTAAAACGTTGGCAAACTTACAGACTTCTCCATACAACTGGCGATAGGTTAAAGTTTGAGTATCCCCGGGCTCTCCTTCCCAAAGAATGGCCGCTTTATTTTGAATGGGAGTCCCTAAAAAGCGGTCTAAACAGTTTACGCTGGCGTTTAATTTACCCCCCACAAACCATTGCGCATAGGGAGGACTCCAATTTAAAACTTTTTTCCACGGTTTAAACCAAACTAAATTTTTAGCCTGCTCCGCCCAAAATTTTTCCCTATTTTTTTGGGCAAGAAGGTAAATCTTTTTATTCGCCATGTTCGCTTGTCGAGTAAAACTAATTTTAGGACGCACGGTCTGCTTTATTTCTATTTCACCATCGATATTAATGGTCTGTTCTGTATCGCTCATAGATAGTTGGAGTTCCTTTATATTAAGCTCCGCGCGCGGAGTTAAAAAATTTCCAATGTTCTTCCCAATACTTTAAAACTTCGTCC
>JAHFCA010000037.1 GCA_023249715.1 Elusimicrobiota bacterium | reverse complement strand
CAGTTTACAATAGAGTTCCAACCCAACCGACTGAATCCAGCCGTGCTGCTTGGCGCCTAAAAGTTCTCCGGTTCCCCGTATTTCCATATCTCGCAGAGACAATTTAAAACCGGAACCCAAGCTGGAAAATTCCTGTATCGCTTCCAGCCGTTTTTGCGCTTCCTCGCTCATATTCGCCCAGTCAGAAAAGAATAAGGCGCAATAGGCTTTCATTTTATTTCGTCCCACGCGGCCTCGCAGCTGGTACAGCTGGGCCAGACCAAATTCCTGGCAGTCTTGAATGATAATGGTATTCACGTTGGGAATATCTAGGCCCGATTCTATAATGGAGGTAGAAAGCAACATGTCCCATTTTTTATGGAGAAAGGACCACATGGCATTTTCTAAAGATTCGCTGTTCATTTGTCCGTGAGCTATCCCGATTCTTAAATTAGGAAATAATTTTTCTAATCTTTCTTTTTCTTTATGAATGGTCTTAATGTGGTTATAGACATAAAAAATTTGGCCTTCCCGTCTTAGTTCGCGCAGGATCGATTCTTTTAATAGCTCTTCCTGAAACATTCCCACATACGTTTCTATTTCTTGTCTTCCTTCCGGCGCTGTTTCAATCCTTGAAATTTGCTTGGCTCCGCCCAAGGCAAAGGTAAGGGTTCTGGGAATGGGGGTGGCGGAGAGGGACAAGAGATCAATGTTCGATTTTATTTTCTTTAATTTTTCTTTTTGCTGCACCCCAAAACGATGTTCCTCATCAATAATGAGCAAGCCTAAATCTTTAAATACCACATCTTTGCTTAAGAGGCGGTGGGTCCCTATGATAATATCGATCGTCCCCTTTTTTAATTGGGATAGAATTTCAGATTGTTCCCCTTTTGTTTGGAATCGCGAAAGCATTCCGATTTTAACGGGATAAGAGGCAAAACGGTCCGTAAAGGTCTCGCAATGCTGTTCCGCCAAGATTGTTGTGGGCACTAAAACAGCGACCTGTTGAGATTCTAAAGCCACTTTAAAGGCGGCCCGCATGGCAATTTCTGTTTTGCCATACCCCACATCGCCGCAGAGAAGCCGTTCCATTAGTTCGGGTGATTCTAAATCTTGAAGAATTTCTTCGGTGGCTCGTTTTTGGTCGGCTGTTTCCTCGTAGGGAAAGGCATCGATGAATTCCTTTAATAATTGTTCGGCATATTTATTTTTTTGTTCTATAGAGAGACGCGTCGCGGAACGGTGCTTGGCGGTAACTTTAAGCAAATCCTTCGCTAACGCTTCCAATTCTTTTTTGGTTTTTTGTTTTAAATTGTCCCAGGCCACGCCATCCAAACTGTAAAGCGCGGGTTTTTTGCCTTCTTTTCCCACATATTTTTGAATATATTTAAAATCGTAGGTCGGAACTAAAAGTCTATCTCCTTCTTTATATTCGATACTTAGGAATTCAGAAATTTTTTCCTGTTTTTTAGATTTTAGTTTTAAATGAATTTGTTCTAGCCCGCGGTATTTGCCAATTCCATAGCGTTCGTGCACCACATAATCTCCGCTGTTTATCCCGCTCAAGGAATCCAATGTCCGTCCCAGACGAAGTTTTAAGTGTCTGCGGGTAACGGTTGGGGTTCCCGTTAAATCGCTATAACTCCAAACCGCTATTTTTAAAGGCGCGGAATAAAATCCTTCGGAGAGAGGAGCGACTAAGAGAGGAGGACGATGAGGAGAAAAAATTTTAAGTTCATCTAATAGGTCTTCTAATCGTTCCGATTCTCCCATGTTTTGGCAAAAAATAAAATCTTGGATACCATCTCGTTGATGGTCCTCCAACTCTTTTTTAAAGAGGTTCCAATGGAGTTGCAGTTTGGGCGCAGGAGTCCATTCTAGAGCATATCCATCGAGGGGATTCTCTTTCAGGATCACTCTCTTAGAAGGAAAATATTCTAAGAGAGCGCTGGATAAAGGTTCTAACCCTCCTAAAATAGAGGGCAGCGGAGTTAGATTCATTTCCGCTATAAAAGCGGTGGTGCGTTGGCTGTTGGGGTCAAAAAAATGCATCGATTCAACGGTATCGTTCAAAAAAATAATTCGGGTTGGAAAATCTTCTTGCGGTGTCCAAAAATCGATAATTTCGCCTCGGGTTGAAAATTCTCCAATCTCTTCCACAAAATCTGCCCGCTTATATCCATGGCTGGAAAGGTGTTGCAGGAGGTCGTTATAAGAGGCCAATTTTCCGACTTTTAAAACGAGTCTTCTTTTTAAAAAGGATTCTTTTGGAGGCAATAAATTTTCATTGAGAAAATTTTCTGTGGTCAGCCAAATAAGTCCCTTAGAGTGCAGTGATTTTTCTAACAGGGCTCGGTTTTCTTTTGGAGATCCTTGTAACACGGCTCCCGTAGACCATTCCTTTAGGGAACCATCTAGCGATTGAAAGGATTGAATGTCTTGAACCCACCGTTCTATTTTATGCTCTTCTGTTACAAGTAAAACCGAAGTTCCTTTTTGAGCGAGTCTACAACAAAAATAGGGGATACCGACAGAACTTTTTAGCGAAAAGATTCCAGGACCTCTCTGAAGAGATTCCGCCATTTCCTCAAGTTGAGGCCATTGAGGAAAAAGTCCGGTGGGAGTCATACTGTTAATAGCGTTACTGATTCTATATGGGAAGATTGAGGAAAAAGGTCGAGAGGTTGTACTTTTTTTACTTTATAACCATTAGCAGTAAGCATTTTTAAATCCCGCGCCAGTGTAGTCGGTTCACACGATACATAAATTATTTTTGCGGGACGGAGTTCTTGCAGGCGCTCTATTAATTGGGGAGAGCAGCCCGCCCGGGGAGGGTCGAGGATCACGGTGGTTAAGGACGGGTCTAGTGTAGGATGCTCCAGGCACTTTTTTAGAAATTGCGCGGCGTCTTCGCAATAGAATTCAGAGTTAGAGATAGAATTTATTTGGCTGTTTTCTTGGGCGTTTAAAATGGCGGTGGGAACTTCATCCACTCCTATTACTCTTTTGGAGTGAGGGGCTAAGGTTAGAGCCATTCCTCCCACGCCGCAATGGAGGTCTAACACGGTCAGATGGACGTGGGGTTCTTCGAGAAAGAATTTTTTTACAGTCTCATAGAGTTGAACGGTCATTTTTAAATGGACTTGAAAAAAAGAGGGAGCGGAAACTTTTAATTTAAGTTCCGAATGGTTGGGGCCTAAACCCTTTAAAGTTTCTATTAAATAATCTTGGCCGTAGTGGGTTTTCCATTCCTTGCCTAAAATAACATTGGAATGGTCCGGCTGTATGTTTTGGCAGATCCCTTTTATGCTGGAAAAGCGTTTAAGAATCTCGCGGACCCAATCTTCCTTTCTGGGAAACATCGCGTGCGCGGTGACAAACGTAATGAGGTGTTCCCCGTCAGCTCCTTCGCGGATATAGAGATGGCGTAACCAACCCTTTTGTTTGGTTTGAGAATAGACTTCTAATTTCCAATCGTTCATTTTTTGCGTAATAAATTGAACGATGCGCATGAGTGGAATCGATTGAATAAGACAATCTTCTATTGGGACAATGGTGTGAGTTCCCGGAGCGTAAAATCCGGAGATAACTCTTCCCGCTTCTTTGCCAAAAGGGATCTGTATTTTATTTCTAAAGCGATAATTTTGTTCCGGGGTAACCGATCCAATGGGCGGGAGAACAGAAATAGAATTGAAGGATCCAATTTTTGTCAGCGCTTCAATTAAAAGTTTCTTTTTTTCTTCTAGTTGAGAGACCAGTTTTAAATGTTGAAAATTACAGCCGCCGCACCAAATCTTTTTTTGAGGAGTAAAGTAATAGGGGCATGGCGGAATGGCCCGCTGCGAACTTTCCCGGATAACTTTATGAATAACGCCCCTGCCGTAATTTTTTTTCCTTTCAGTAAGAGTAATTTCCAATTGGTCCTGGGGAGCGGAATTGGGAATAAAGAGCACCCATTTTTCGGGAGCGTATTTAGATTGGCTGGCAATCCGGGCAATGCCATCCCCGCCATTGCCCAATTTTTCGATAGTTACTTGCATAGTAATTAAGATTTTATTGTATAAAATTTTTTTGTATGATAGCGCTTTAATATTTGGGGATGTGGTGTAGCCTGGTCTAACACGCTAGCCTGTCAAGCTAGAGAGCGCGGGTTCAAATCCCGTCGTCCCCGCCATTTGTCTTGCGCTTCGCTCGCTGATTCCTATTCCATTTATGAGGAGTTTTTGTATGAAAAAAATTAATTATTTATTGTTGGCGTTCATTTTATCCCTGGGATGTAAGCCAAAAGAGAAAGTATATCGGGTGGCTCTGGCAGTGCCATTAACCGGAGATATTGCTGCCATGGGGCAGGGAATGAAGAGAGGAGCCCAATTAGCGGTAGATGAGGCGAATCTGTCGGGGAGATTTAAGAGAAAAATAGAATTAAGAGCCTTGGATGACCGAGCCGATCCTAAAGAAGCGGTCAATGTTGCCAACCAAATTGTTTCTGATCCTCAGATTGTTGCGGTAATCGGCCACTTAAATTCCGGGTGTTCCATTCCCGCGGCTCAGGTTTACGCAAAGAATAATTTATTGATGGTGACGCCTGCAGCGACGAATCCAAAATTAACCCTCCAACAGCAAGAGAGTTCTTGGAAGTGGATTAAAAATATATTTCGAGTGAATACAACAGATGATGTGCAGGGTCAGTTTGCCGCTAACTATGTATTAAAAAATTTAAAAATACATACCGTTTGCATTATTCACGATAAAACACCTTACGGCCAAGGTTTATGCGAAGAATTTCAAAAAGCTTATAGCGCCCAAGGTGGAGAGGTTCTCTCTTTTGAAGGGATATCTACGGGCGATAGAGACTTTAAAGCTCTTTTAACCCGCATTAAATCTCAGGAGCCGGAAGCGATCTATTTTGGCGGGATCTATAACGAGGGGGGTCTTCTGGTTAAACAAGCGAGAGAACTGGGTCTTAAATCCCATTTTATATCGGGGGACGCTTTACAAACTTCGGAATTTTTTAAGGTGGCGGGCGCGGCCAGCGAAAATTCTTATATTACCAACGTGGGAATTCCCCCAGAACGTATTCCTCAAGCCAAAACATTTTTGGAATCGTATAAGAATAAGTATCCCAACAAGGACATACAGCCTTACGATCACTATGCCTACGAAGCCACGAACATCGCTCTTTTAAGCTTAGAAAAGGCGGGCATTCAGGCGGGTGGAAATATGGATAAAACCAAGATGATTGAATTTCTAAGGACGTTAAAATATCAGGGTGTTTTAGGCGTTACAGAATTTGATGAAAAAGGGGATACGAAAAATAAAGCGGTAAGTATCTATCTGGTAAAAAATAACCAATTCGTTCCCTTGAATTAAACTTGAATAAATTTGTTGTTATCGGCGCCGGCCCTGCCGGCGAATCGGCGGCAAGGGTCGCTTCCAAAAAAGGGGCTCGAGTTCAGCTGCTTGAAAAAGAAAATTTAGGGGGGCTCTGTTTAAATCGTGGCTGCGTTCCTTCCAAGACTCTTCTTGCCTTTGGTAAAAAATGTTTTAGTTTGCGGCAGGGAATCACCGCTAAATATTTTAATGGACCTAAAAATTTACGACAGGAATTTTGGAGAGAAATAGGGAAAGAAAAAGATAGAGTGGTTCAGACCTTAAGAGACCATTTAAAAAAAACCTTTCAGCTTCATAAAATTGAGATTCTTTCCGGCTCCGCGGAATTTATTTCCCCTCAAGAGTTAAAAATTTCATCCGCGAATGGCGCAAGCAGTTTGCTTTTCGATAAAGCGATTGTGGCGGTGGGATCTCTTCCCATTTTTCCTCCCCCTTTCCAAGAGTTTCAAAAAGATTTATTGGATAGCGACCGCATTTTAGAGTTAGAAGAGCTCTCTCAAAATTGGTTAGTCGTAGGGGGAGGCGCCGTTGGTTCGGAATATGCCTGTTTGCTCCATTCCTTGGGGTGTGCTGTCACCCTGTTGGAATTAAAAGAGCAGCTCCTACCCGGAGAAGATCCCAATATTTCTCAGGTTTTGCGCAAGTCTTTCGAAAAAAGAGGCATTCAAGTGCTCACTAATACAAAAGCGGAAAGTCTGCGCAAAAATGGAAATCGCTGGGACGTTCATTTTTCGAGTGGAGCCCTTGGAAGTTTTGATCAGATTTTGGTCTGCGTGGGACGGCGTCCCAATGGTGATTCCATTCATTGTGAAAAAGCTCAAATTAAAATTTCAGCTAAAGGAGTTGATGTCGATGCCACGCTCTGCACCTCGAACCCTAACGTCTATGCCATTGGAGATGTCAATGGGCTATCCCTTTTAGCGCATGCCGGGTCTGTTCAGGGAGAAATTGCCGCGCTGAACGCTTTAGATTTAAATTCAACAAAAAGATATGATGCGGCTCTTATCCCGCGCTGTCTCTATACTTGGCCAGAGGTGGCTTCTGTAGGAATGTGGCTGAGTGAGGCAAAGAAATTAGGGTTTGAAGTTAAGTCTCAGCGATACTTTTTTGAAGCGAACGCGCGGGCGTTAGCAGAAGACGCGGCAGAAGGATTTCTGCAGATTGTAAGCGAAAAAGAGAGCGGAAAAATTTTAGGAGCGCAGATGGTAGGGCCTCACGTTACAGAAATCATTCATATTCTATCGGTGGCGATCAGCCAAGGACTAAAAAGATCCCAATTGCGGGAAGTTGTGTTTGCCCACCCCACGTTATCCGAAGGGATTCGTACAGCTCTGGAAAAATGAGAACGGCGCCTCTCCCCCCGCAGTTTAGACAAAACATTCCCGCCGGGAAAAAGTTTTTTAACCTTCTAGACGCACTTAAAGAAAATCATTTGCATACGGTATGCGAAGAAGCCAAATGTCCGAATCGAACGGATTGTTATGGGCGAGGAACGCTGACCTTTCAAATCCTGGGAGATATTTGTACCCGACGGTGCGGCTTTTGCGCGGAAAAAACAGGCCGTCCCAATCCTGTAGATTTGCTGGAACCGGCCCGTGTATTAAACGCCGTAACCCATTTAAATCTTTCGCATGTGGTTCTAACAGCTCCGGCGCGGGATGATTTAAAAGATGGTGGAGCTTCCGTTTTTGCCGAAACGGTTCGGGTGTTAAAAGAAAATATTCCCCATCTAACAGTAGAAGTCTTAGTCAGCGATTTAAATGGAGATTATAATTCCATACAAGTTGTCTTAGAGAGTCCTCCAGATATTTTTAATCACAATATAGAAACAGTAAAACGTTTAACGCCTAGAGTGCGTTCTCGCGCCACCTATGAGCGTTCTTTGGATGTTTTAAAATTTGTCGCTAAGAGTAAAGCGGTTAAAACAAAATCTGGTTTAATGGTGGGGTTAGGAGAAACGCGGGAGGAAATTTTTAAAACATTGCGGGATTTAAGAAAATCCTCCGTTCAATTTTTAACCGTGGGACAATATTTAAGCCCTTCAGACAAACATCTTCCTATGGAGCGGTATTATTCCGTTTGGGAGTTTGACGCGGTTCGGTCCTATGCGTATTCCATAGGATTTGAAAAGGTCTTGTCGGGATCTTTAGTCCGTTCTTCCTATCATGCAGACGAATACGTTCCGTAGAACTCCACTCTATTCCTGGCACAAAAATGCGGGCGCCAAACTGGTTCCCTTTGCCGGATGGGAAATGCCCGTGGTCTATACCAGCATTATGGAGGAACATAAAGCGGTGAGAAAGGGCCTTGGCCTCTTTGATGTTTCCCACATGGGACAAATTTTTGTAGAAGGTAAAAATAGTTTTAAATTCATTCAGAACTTGATCACGAATGATTTAAGTCGGTGTAAGTTAAAGTGCGGAATCTACGGCCACCTTTGTAACGAAAAGGGTGGAGTTATCGATGACATTTTTGTATATTCTTTGGGTCTTGAACGTTATTTGATTATTGTCAACGCGGCCACTATTCAAAAAGATTTTGAATGGATGAAAAAAAATAATTTGTGTGAGGCGCGTCTGGAAAATAGCAGCGCAAGTTTTGGAATGATGGCTCTCCAGGGCCCCAAAAGTGAAGCGTGCGCTCTTCAAATTTTTAAGACGCTTCCAAACCGTCATGAAATTCAAGAAGTAATGTATGCGGGGGCTCCTCTTTTTATTTGCCGCACCGGTTATACCGGGGAAGATGGTTTTGAATTTGTAGTGCATGAGTCTAAAACAGTCCAGCTTTGGGAACAGATCTTAACATCCGGGCATGAGTTGGGGATTCTCCCTTGCGGTTTGGGGGCGCGGGATACGTTGCGTCTGGAGGCGGGGTATCTTCTCTATGGGCAAGATGTGGATGAAACAAAGAGTACCGTGGAGTCTGGACCTAGTTGGGTCGTAGCCTGGCAAAAAGATTTTATTGGCAAAGAAGCTCTCTTAAAAAAGAAGGACGACAAAAGTTTAAACAAGCTATTCGCTTTTCGTTTAAAAGAGAGAGGAATCCCGCGGCATTCATCACAAGTTTATTGTAACGGAAACCTTGTGGGGCGGGTCACGAGCGGCAGCTTTTCCCCTTCTTTAAATATTGGCATCGCTTTAGCCTATGTTCCACAAAATTTAGAAGGGAATTTTGAGATTGAATGCGGCGCAAAAAGGGTAATGGCGGAAAAAGTTCGCCTACCATTTTATAAGAAGGAGCAATGACTTCTTGTTTTTATTTTCATCCGAGCGCGACTATGAGCGAAAATTTTTTCTATATAATTCCTTTGCCTTCGCATGTCTGAGCCTTGACGTAAGTCAAGGCGAGTTCGAAGGCCTAAGAAAAATATTTTCGCGAATTCGAGTTGAAAATAAAAACAAGAAGTCATGGCTCCTTAAACTAAAGAACAGGAAAGGATAAATTATGGATATCAATAGTTTGCGTTTTACCAGAACTCACGAATGGGTTTCCTCCGAAGGGAAAGTGGGCATTTCAGACCATGCCCAAAAGGAAATTACGGATATTGTTTTTGTGGAGTTGCCGAGCGTGGGCAAAGAGCTGGAAAAAGGTTCCGAGGCTGGGACGATAGAATCGGTAAAAGCGGCGTTCCCCATTTATGCCCCCGTTTCCGGCACAGTGGCAGAGGTGAACCAGGAAGTGGCCAACAATCCCGCCGTAGTCAATGAGTCTCCTTATGAAAAGGGATGGATGTACCGATTAGAGATTAAAGATTCAACCCAATTAAAAGATTTGTTAACGCACGATCAATATCAAGAGTTCCTTAAATCTGAAGTCGTTTCCCACTAATTTCCATGCAGTTTTCCCCCAATACTCCTAAGGAAAAAGAAGAAATTCTATCCCAGATTGGGATAAAAAATTTTGAAGAGCTTTTAAGTTCCATCCCAAAGAGCGCTTTTTACGAGAGTAAAAAGAGAGTTTTAAAAAAAGGGATATCCGAGATGGAAGTGGTGCAGAATCTCCAAGCCCTTTCCGAAAAGAATCATCCGGCCAATGGGCGTCCTTTCTTTTTGGGAGCGGGCGCTTATCGACACTTTATCCCTGCAGCGGTGGGAGCCCTTATTTCTAGAGGAGAATTTTTAACGGCCTATACTCCGTATCAGCCGGAAGCGAGCCAGGGGACGTTGCAAGCGACTTACGAATTCCAAACCATGATTGCCGAGCTTTATGGGATGGATCTTGCCAACGCTTCTCTCTATGACGGCGCCACCGCGCTCGTAGAGGCGGCCCTCTTATCGGTGCGAGAAACTGGAAGAAAAAAGATTCTCATTTCTAATGCCGTTCATCCTGAATATAGAAAAACTTTAAAAACTTATTGTAAAGATTTAGAAATTGTTGAAATTCCCTGGGAAAATGGATGCACCTCTTTAACGGCAGTGGAAAAAGAGATGCATGAAAATTGCGCTTCCCTCATTGTTCAAACTCCCAATTTTTTTGGATGCATGGAAGAGGGCGCCGCGCTTTCGGAATTGGCGCATAAAAAAGGGGCTCTCTTTATTGTAAGTTCAAATCCTATTGCTCTAGGTTTAATGGCTGCGCCCGGAGGATATGGAGCGGATATCGCTGTGGGAGAAGGGCAACCCTTAGGCATTCCTATGGGGTACGGAGGCCCTTACCTTGGTTTATTTAGCTGCAAAGAAAAATATATGCGTAAAATTCCGGGCCGCATTGTCGGGATCACTCAAGATAGAGAAGGTAAAAAAGGATTTGTATTGACTTTACAAACAAGGGAGCAACATATTCGGCGGGAGAAGGCCACTTCCAATATCTGTAC